>DATMJX010000021.1:0-12939 GCA_035553715.1 Methylibium sp. | reverse complement strand
CCTGCATCACCGCCGGCGACGCGTAGTTCTCCGAGGCAATCAGCTCGATGTGCTCTTCCTGCCGGCGGTTCTCCGCCTGGATCGCGCTCCAGAGCTCAGGATCCACTCGCTCTACGGTGGACTGGGTGCGGTCGAACATGGTGAGGGTCCTCAGGGGAAATCAGGAACGAAAAAGCCGCCGCGAGGCGGCGGCTTGGGATGCATCAGTCTACTTTCAGCGCAGCGCAATCCGTTCGGTTTCGACAAGGGCCTGGTCAGGCTCGGCAGCCGGAAGGGCAGGCTCGCTTGCCGAGCCGGTCGGCACCTCGGGGGTGGCCACGATGATCGGTGCATTGACCGCCACCTGCCGCCCCGACGCCACGCTGCGCAAGTAGGTCTGCTCGGCCAGCACCTTGCCCGCATAGCCGCCATCGTCGATCAGGTTGGCCGCGCCGACGTAGAAGCGCAGCCCGCCTTCCAGGCTGCCGGCGCGCGCAATGCATTCCTTGAGCACCTGGACGCCGACGCGCAGGTTGGTTACCGGGTCGAAAGCCGCCAGCGTGCCGCCGAAGGCGTGGTACTTGTCGTCATGCACCCGGGTCATCACCTGCATCAGCCCCTGGGCGCCGACCGAGCTCTGGGCGAAGGGGTTGAAGCTGGATTCGATGGCCATGATCGCGAGAATCAGCGTCGGATCCAGCTTGGCGCGCTGGCCGACCGCCCAGGCCTCCTTGACCAGCCGGCTGACCGGCTCTGGCGCGACACGGTAGCGCCGCGCGATCCACGAAGCGACCGCTGCCTGCTGGCGGGTCAGCTCGGCCGGGTTGAGTGCGGTGGCGCGGTCGATCGCGCCGCGTTCACCGAACGCGAGGGCCAGCGCCTCGGGCGAGTCGTCGGCGTCGAGCCGGGCTTCCTGGCGTGCCTGCAGCCAGCCCAGTGCCTGTTCTTCCAGGCTGTGGCGCAGATCGGCCCGGCCGGCGAAGAACATTGACAAGGCGACCACCACCAGCCCGACCAGTGCGAGCGAGTTGTGGCTGACCTCCAGCAGACCTTGACCGGCATCCTTGAGGAACACGGCGACCGGCCGTGCGCACGCCCGGGTCCCGCGGGCGATGGCTGTACTGATGACGGAATCCAACGCTGTCATGCCTCTCCTTTCAGACGGGGCAGAGCCGGCAGCCGAGGGCCGCAGACCCCGCAGCGATAATCGGCCCGTTGCATATGGATCGACCGTTCGAGGCGGGTCGACCGGGCTGTGATCACCGGCAGCGTTGCGCCAGGAGACACCTGGCGCGGGTTATCCCTGATGGGAGGGAACGAATTCTAGGAAGGCCGGAAATAACCGGTCAAGCCTATGAAAAAAGTTCTTCATAACTTTTAAATATGAAATATCGCGATCTGCGCGACTTTCTGGAGGGCTTGGACCGCCTTGGCGAGTTGCGTCGGGTGGCAGATCCAGTCGCCGTGCGGCTCGAAATGACAGCGTTCAGCAACTTCGCGCTGCGCGCCGAAGGGCCGGCGCTGCTGTTTGAGCAGGCCCTCGGGACGGGGGGCGCTTACAAAATTCCGGTCTTGACAAACCTGTTCGGCACGCCGCGGCGTGTGGCGCTGGGCATGGGGGCGAACGACGCCGGAGCGCTGCGCGAGATCGGCGAGCTGTTGGCGCGGCTGAAGGAGCCTGAGCCGCCCCGTGGCCTGAGGGACACCGGCCGTCTGCTGCAGATGGCCAAGGCGGTCTGGGACATGAAGCCGGCGAAAGTGCGCGGTGCGCCCTGCCAGGAGGTCGTGGTCGAGGGGGGCGATGTCGATCTCGGGCGCCTGCCGGTGCAGACCTGCTGGCCCGACGATGCGGGACCGCTGATCACCTGGGGGCTGGTCATCACCCGCGGGCCGCAGGGCGTCGTGAAGCCACGGCGGCGCCAGAATCTGGGCATCTACCGCCAGCAGGTGATTGGCCCGCGCCGCACCATCATGCGCTGGCTGGCCCACCGTGGCGGGGCGCTTGACTTCCGTGACTTCGCGCTCGCCAACCCGGGACAGCCCTTCCCGATCGCGGTGGCGCTGGGGGCCGATCCGGCGACCATCCTCGGCGCGGTCACGCCGGTGCCCGACTCCTTGAGCGAGTACCAGTTCGCCGGGCTGCTGCGCGGCAGCCGCACCGAGGTGAGCGACAGCGGCGTCGGTGAGGGCGATCACCCGCTGCAGGTGCCGGCGGGGGCCGAGTTCGTGCTCGAGGGGCATATCCCGACCGCCGCGCCCGGCTATGTCGGCGAGAGCGAGCACGGCGTCGCGCTCAAGGAGCAGGGCGGCTATCTGCACGCGCTGGAGGGCCCGTTCGGCGACCACACGGGTTACTACAACGAGCAGGACTGGTTCCCGGTGTTCGAGGTCAGCCGCATGACCCACCGCCGCGATCCGATCTACCACTCCACCTACACCGGCAAGCCGCCGGACGAACCGGCGGTGCTGGGCGTGGCGCTCAACGAGGTCTTCGTGCCCATCCTCCAGAAGCAGTTTCCGGAGATCGTCGACTTCTACCTGCCGCCCGAGGGTTGCAGCTACCGCCTGGCCGTGATCTCGATACGCAAGGCCTACGCCGGCCATGCCAAGCGGCTGATGTTCGGGCTGTGGAGCTTCCTGCGCCAGTTCATGTACACGAAGTTCATCGTCGTGACTGACGACGACGTGGACATCCGCGACTGGAAGGAGGTCGTCTGGGCGATCACCACCCGCATGGATCCGGTGCGCGACACCACGTTGGTCGACGGCACGCCGATCGACTACCTGGACTTCGCGTCACCGACCAGCGGCTTGGGCGGCAAGATGGGCCTGGACGCGACGAGCAAGTGGCCCGGCGAGACCGCGCGCGAGTGGGGACGGCCGATCCGCATGGATGCGGAGATCGAGGCACGCATGGCGGCGCTCTTCGGACAATCGGGGGCTGGCGCGCCATAGCGATAGCTGCGTTGCAGCCTCGCTGCCGTCGGCTTAATCTAAGCATGCCTGCCTAGCAGGCAACTCAGAGGGCGCAGTCTCTGCGTGCCGGGAGCCCTGGGCAAAATCTCCCCGGAGCTCCGAAGGTGGCCCCGCCACCCGCCCCTCCCGCCGTTCTGGCCGGGAGGGGTTTTTCGTTTTGAGGGCTGTAATCCATGGGCTGCGTGACGCGACTCAGGGGTGCCACCTACCGCTGCTGGAGTTGCTGATGAACGAGTCCCCTCTCGCCACCGAGATCGCCACGCTGGGTGGCGGCTGCTTCTGGTGTGTCGAAGCCGTGTTCCTTGACGTTGACGGCGTGTTGGCGGTCGAGTCCGGCTACAGCAATGGCCAGACGCTCAAGCCCAGCTACGAGCAGGTGTGCCGAGGCGACACCGGTCACGCCGAGGTCGTGCGTGTCCGCTTCAACCCGGCGCAGGTCAGCTACCGGCAATTGCTCGAGATCTTTTTCGTCGTGCACGACCCGACCACGCCGAACCGTCAGGGCAATGACGTCGGCACGCAATACCGCTCGGGCATCTACACGCACTCGGACGAGCAGTCGCGCGTGGCGCGCGAGGTGATCGCCGAGCTCCAGGCCAGCGGGGTGTTGCGCGGCCCGGTCGTCACCGAGGTCGAGCCCGAGCGCAACTACTGGCCGGCCGAGAGCTACCACCAGAACTATTTCGCCCGCCATCCGGGGCAGGGCTACTGCGCCTTCGTCGTCGCGCCGAAGCTCGAGAAGTTCCGCAAGACCTTCGCGGCGCACGCGCGCAAGGTGTGACCCCGTCCAGGGCATACTGCGCGCCGCGATGAGCGCCCGCCCTCATTCCCAGCCTCCCCGCCTCAGCCGCACCCGCGCGGCGCTGCTGGTGCTCGCGCTGCTGTGGGCGCAGGCGCTCGGACTGGCCCACCGCATCCAGCACGCGCCCGGCGCGTCGGCGGTGGCGCTGGAGGCGCGGGAGCGGCTGCAGGAGCCTGGCCATGCGCCGCACAGTGCGCAATGCCGTCTCTACGATCATCTCGTCGCCGGGGACCTGTTGCCGGCCACCGCGCCGGCGGCTCCGCTGGCCTGGGGGGGCGAGGCGTTCGTTGGCAGCGCGACGCCGATCACCGCAGCGCCGTCGCCGCACGGCTACCAGGCGCGCGCGCCACCACGGCGCGCCTGACATCCCGCCGCACCGTCGTTGCCTCCCCGTGACGGGGAGGCACGCGTCCGTCCCCTCATATAAATTGCCCGCGCATCGCGCGGGCCTGGCTTTCATGCGATCACGACATCTCCTGTCGGGTGTGCTGCTGCATGCCCTGTCCTCGGCCGCTGCATTCGCGCAGTCGGAAACCCTCGAGCCGGTGCTCGTCACCGGCAACCCGCTGCGCGGCAGCGGCTCCACCGCGCCGGTCAGCGCGCTCTACGGCACCGACCTCGTGCTGGGCCGCGGCGCCAACCTCGGCGACACCCTGGCCGGCCTGCCCGGGGTGGCCGCCTCGTCCTTCGGACCCAACGCCAGCCGGCCGGTGATCCGCGGCCTCGACGGCGACCGCATCCGCATCCTGAACAACGCGGGTGCGACCCTCGACGCCTCGGGCCTGAGCTATGACCATGCGGTGCCGCTCGACCCGCTGGCGGTCGAGCGCATCGAGGTCTTGCGAGGGCCGGCGGCGCTTCTCTATGGCGGGGGGGCCATCGGCGGGGTCGTCAACGTGATCGACAACCGCATCCCCGACGAGGCGATCGACGGGCCGCGCGGCGCGATCGAGCTGCGTGGCGGCGGTGCAGCCCGCGAGCGCGGCGCGAGCGTGTTGCTGGAGGGCGGCGGCGCCGGTCTGGCCGTCCACGCCGACGCCTTCCGCCGTCACACCGGCGATCTGCGGGTCCCCGGCTTCGACCGTCCGGTCGAAGGGGGGCGGGAACGGCGCGAGCAGGTCGCCAATTCGGCCTCCGAGGCCGAGGGCGGCGCGCTCGGCGCCTCCTTGCTGTGGGACCGTGGCCATCTGGGGGCCGCCGTCGACAGCTACCGCAACGACTACGGCATCGTCGTCGAGGACGGCGTGACGATCCGCATGCGGCGCGACAAGCTCGCGCTGGCCGGCGAGCAGCGCCAGCCCGACGGCTGGCTGCGCGTGCTGCGCGGGCGACTGCAGTTCACCGATTACGAGCACCGCGAGATGGAGGGCAGCGAAGTCGGCACGACCTTCCGCAACCGGGGCCGCGACGCACGCCTCGAGGCCGAGCACGCGCCGCTGGGAGCCTTGCGCGGCGTGGTGGGTCTGCAGGCCGAGGACGCCGATTTCGAGGCGCTCGGCGAGGAAGCCTTCGTGCCCGGCAGCCGCACGCGGCAGCTGGCGCTGTTCGCGCACGAGGAGCTGGCCTCGGCCGACGGCCTGTCGCGGCTGAGTTTCGGCGGGCGCGTCGAGCGCAGCCGTGTCGAGGCCGACGCCGATCCGCGCTTCGGTGCGGCGCGTGATCGCCGCTTCCTGGCCGCGAGCGCGGCGCTGGGCGGCGAGCTGGGCCTCGGCGACGGCTGGCGCGCCAGCACGCAGCTGGCCTGGACCGAGCGTGCGCCGACGAACTACGAGCTCTATGCCGACGGGCTGCACCTCGCGACGGCGGCCTACGAGCGCGGCGACGCGGCGATGCGCAAGGAGCGCGGCAGCAACCTCGACGCGGCGCTCGAATGGCGTGACGGTCCGCAGCGCCTGCGCGCCGGCGTCTTCGCCAGCCGTTTCGCGAACTACATCGCCTTGCTGCCGACCGGCGAGCCCGATGTCGAGGACGACGGCGAGCTGTTCCCGGTCTACGCCTTCCGCGGGGTGAAGGCGCGCTTCTGGGGAATCGAGCTCGAGGGCGCACGCCGACTGCTCGACGGCCCCAGCGGCACGCTCGATGTCGAGGCCCAGCTCGATCTCGTGCGCGCGCGAAACCGCGACAGCGGCGAGCCGCTGCCGCGCATCGCGCCTGTGCGCACCAAGCTCGGCGCGGCGTGGACGCGAGCGGGCTGGACCCTGGCGGTCGATGTCGTGCACGCGGCGGCGCAGCGTCGCGTGCCGACCGACGACTTGCGGACCGACAGCTACACGCTGGTCAACCTGCGTCTCGCCAAGCGCTTTGCGCTCGGCGGCAGCGAAGCGCTGGCCTTCCTGCGGCTGGACAACCTCGGTGACGAGCTGGCCTACAACGCGGCGTCGATCGCGACGGTGCGGGAGCTGGCGCCCCTGCCCGGGCGCTCGCTGCTCGCCGGCGTGCGCCTGAGCTTCTGATCAGGGCGCGAGCCGCTCGCGCAGCCAGCTGCCGTCCGGCTGCAGCGTGTAGCGCAGCCGGTCGTGCAGCCGGCTCTTGCGGCCCTGCCAGAACTCCCAGCGATCGGGCAGGAGCCGGAAGCCCCCCCAGTGCGGGGGGCGCGGCGGGTTGAGCGCGTAGCGCGCCCCGGCCTTGGCGGCGTTGGCGACCAGCACGGCGCGCGAGGCGATCACCTGACTCTGCGGCGAGGCCCAGGCGCCGAGGCGCGAGTCCAGCGGGCGGGAGCGATAGTAGGCGTCCGACTCCTCGGCGCTGGTCCGCTCGACGCGACCCTCGATGCGCACCACCCGTTCGAGCTCGACCCAGTGGAACTGCAGCGCGGCCTGCGGGTTGCCGGCCAGCTCGCGACCCTTGCGACTCTCGTAATTCGTGTACCAGACGATGCCGCGTTCATCAAAGCCCTTGATCAGCACGACGCGCGTCGACGGCCGTCCGTCGGCGCCGACGGTGGCCACCGTCATCGCGTTCGGTTCCGGCAACTCGCTCTTCAGGGCCTGGTCGAACCAGAGGCTGAACTGCTGCAGCGGCTCGGCGGCGCTGTGGCGCTCGTCGAGCTCGCCCTGCTCATAGCTCTTGCGCAGGTCGGCAATGTCAATGTTCACGGCCATGGCTGAAAGTGTAGGGGCGGCACGCGGGCGCGCCATCTCGGCCTCCGCTGCGTCCCGTCCCGAGAGGGCGGCACGCGCCGGCAGGGCCGGGGGCAAGGCGGCCGTGGTGAACACGCGGTGGGTGGCGGGCAAGGGGTTGCGGGAATTACCCTTCGAAACCCGCTTGCGGGCACCGCCGGGGTGGTGTGCTTCAGGACGACGCACCGACGGCGTATCCGGGCCAGCCCGCAGCGGGGAAGGCCTTAGGTGAAGCTACCAGTTCCGGTCATGCCGCACTCGCGGTGTGATGCACACAAGACAAAGTGAGGGGAGAGTCAGGGTGGACGAGGGTCCGGTGGTGGTGGTGCTGGCGGCCGGCCGCGGCGCGCGTTTCAGCGCGGCGCGCTGTGGTCACAAGCTGGCGCAGTCCTTCGGCGACATGACGGTGCTGGGCAGCACGCTCTCGCAGGTCGTTGCCAGTGGGCTGGCGCGTGTCGTGGTCACGACGCCGGCGTTGCGTGAGCTCGCCATCCCCTGGGTCGACGAATCCGACCTCGTCGTCCTGCCGCCGCTCGATGACGGCGATCCCACGCGGGGCATGGGCGACTCGATCGCGGCCGGCGTGATGGCTCGGCCGCTTGCATCCGGCTGGCTCCTGCTGCCTGGCGACCTGCCCTTGATCCAGGCCGCGACGCTGTGTGCCGTTGCGGCAGCGCTGCCCGAGCAACTGGTGGTCCATGCCCAACACCGTGGGCGGCGCGGCCACCCGGTCGGCTTCGACCCGGCGCTGTACTCGGAGCTCGCAGCCCTGCGCGGCGACGAGGGCGCTCGCCGGCTGCTGGCGCGCTATCCGGCGCTGGCCGTCGAGGTGCCCGACGCCGGCGTGCGCATGGATCTCGACACCGAGGCCGACCTGCTGGCGCTGCGTGCGCTGCATGCGGCGCGCGTGGCGACGGCGGCCGAGGCGGGCTGAGGCGACGCGCTCAGGACAGCAGGCCGTGGCGGCGCAGCAGCGCGACATGGCGCTCGATCGCCGCGTCGCGGATGCCGCGCTGGTGCAGGCAGCGTGCCGTCTCGACCAGATAGTCCAGCGTGCTGCCGTAGCGGCCTCGCGCGTGGCGCAGGATCGTAATCAGCGCGTCCTCGTCGAGCTCGCCGGTGTAGTTGGGGCTGCGCCGGCTCAGCGTGAAGGCCAGTGCGGTCACGGCGCCATCGGCGGTGCGGCAGGCAAGCCAGCGCGGGTCGTAGACCCCGTTGGGCATCTCGCGCACCCACAGCCGCTGCAGTTCGGCCTCGACACGGTCACGCTCGATGCGATAGACCATGCCGGCACATGAGCCGCCGGGCACGAGCGCGAACACGAGTCCGGGGCGTTCCGGCGTGCCGCGGTTGAGACGCGAGCGCATCTGCAGCGCGCGGTGGAAGCCATGCACGCGCGCCGGCCTCTGCTCGGCGGCATGGAACTCGGGGCGCCAGATCAGCGAGGCGTAACCGAACACCCACAGGTCGTGGCGCGGGTTGCGGGCGGCGAGCGTGCGCTCGAGCAGCGCCTGCGGGTCGCGCAGCGGCAGCGGGGGCGGCGACTCATCGGTCCCGTCGGAGGGGACCGGTTCGCTTGCGCGCTCAAACGCCTGTTGCACGATGGTTAGCGTGAGGGGCTGGCGCACGGCTGTCAAGCGCGAGCCGCCGCGCACCGTGCAAAACGTCGCATCGGCGCGAAACGCAATCGGCGCCGCGCCGTCGACCCATGCGCAGTGCTCGGGGCATGGGGACGCGCCGGCTCAGGCGACGGTGTAGTTCAAAGCCAGACGACCCCCGTCGGCGTAGACGATCTGCCCGGTCAGGTAGCTGGCGGCGTCGCTCGCGAGAAAGGCCACCACATCGGCGACCTCGGCCGGCTCGCCGAGCCGCTGCAGCGGCGTGCGGGCGAGGATGCGGGCCCGGGCGGCCTCGCTGGTGAGCACCGCCTGCGCGGCCAGTTCGGTGGCGATCGTGCCGGGCGCGACCGCGTTGACGCGCACGCCGCGGTCGGCCAGCGCCAGGGCCATCGCGCGGGTGAGCTGGTTGATGCCGCCCTTGCTCGCGTTGTAGCTGGCGATGGTCGGGATCGCCATCAGGCCGTTGACCGAGCTCATGTTGACGATCACGCCACGGCCTTGCGTCGCCATCTGCCGTGCGCAGGCCTGGCCCACCAGGAAGGCGCCCTTGAGATTCACAGCGATCACCGCGTCCCAGTCGGCCTCGGTGAGTTCGAGGAAGTCCGCCGCGCGGAAGATGCCGGCATTGCTGACCAGCACGTCGATGCGCCCGAAGGCGGCCAGCGTGGCCTCCAGTGCGGCCTGCACGTCGGCGGCCCGCGAGACGTCGCAGTGGACGTAGAGCGCGCGCCGCCCGTCGGCCTTCATGCGATCGGCCAGCGCCCGGCCGCGCGCGTCGTCGATGTCCCACAGCACCACCGGCGCGTCCTCGCGCGCGAAGCGCTCGGCGCAAGCCGCGCCGATGCCCTGTGCCGCGCCGGTGATCACCGTCACGCGATCGGCGAGTCCGAAACACACCGGGTTCATGAGGCGGCCTCCTGTGCGAGCGGGCCTGCTCGTGGCAGGCTCGACCCTGGTGAGGGCAGTTTAGGCTCGCGGTGCTCGCCGCTCGCTCAGGCCGCCTGTGGCTGCGAGGACTGCTTGTGCTTCATCGCCTTGCGCAGCGCGACGGCATCGGGGGGCGCGGCCGTGCCGCCTTCGATGCGGAACACCTTGACCGTCTCGGACAGCGTCTGGGCCTGGCCTTCGAGCGAGACGGCCGAAGCAGCCATCTGCTCGACCAGCGCGGCGTTCTGCTGCGTGATCGTGTCGAGCTGTGTCACGGCCTCGTTGATCTGGGAGATGCCGGAGAGCTGCTCGCGCGCGCCGTGGCTGATCTCGGTGATCAGCGTGCCGACCTGCTGAACGGTGCGCAGTGCCTCGTCCATCGTCGTGCGCGCGGTCGCGGTCAGGCGGCTGCCGGCATCGACCTTGTTGGTCGAGTCCTCGATCAGCGACTTGATCTCGCGCGCCGCCGTCGTGGTGCGCTGCGCCAGTGCGCGCACCTCCGAGGCCACGACCGCGAAACCGCGGCCCTGCTCGCCGGCGCGCGCGGCTTCGACGGCGGCGTTCAGCGCCAGGATGTTGGTCTGGAAGGCGATGCCGTCGATCACCTGGATGATCTCGGCGATGCGGTGCGAGGACTGGGAAATCTCCTCCATCGTGCGCGTCACGTCCTGCACCGCGTTGCTGCTGCGCTGGGTGACCGCGGTCGCTTCGGTGGCGAGCGTGGTGGCCTGCTGGGCCGAGTCGGCACTCTGCTTGACGGTGCCGGTGATCTGCTCCATCGATGCGGCGGTCTGCTGCAGGCTGGAGGCCTGGGACTCGGTGCGGCCGGACAGGTCCTGGTTGCCCGAGGCGATCTCGCCGGTGACCACGCGCATCTGGTCGACCTCGTTGCGCGCGTCGCGGACGATCGACTGCAGGTTCACGTTGAGCTGGTTCAGGGCCTGGGTGAGGCGGCCCACGACGTCGTAGCGCTCGGTGGCGATCTTCTGGGTCAGGTCGCCGGCGGCCATGCGGTTGGCGAAGCTCAGCAGCGCTGCCAGCGGCTTGACCGTCGCCGTGTGCAGCACCGTGGCGCCGACGGTCGCGGCGGTCAGCAGCACGCCGGTGAGCGGCAGTGCGATCGACTCGGTGCCCTCGTAGCTGCCGACGGCGTAGCCGGCGCCGGCAAGCGCCGCGCAGATCAGGCCCAGGCGCAGCTGGGGCAGGTGGTCGCGCAGGCGTGCGACGCGGCCGGACCAGCCCGCCTTCATCACGCGGCCGGCCTTGAGCGTGTGCACCAGCGAGCCGGCGGCCTTCTCGCTGCGCATCGTCGCGTACAGCGCGTCGCAACTCTGCACCGCCGCGCGGGTCGGCTCCGTGCGCACCGACATGTAGCCGCTCGGGCGGTCGCCCTCCATCAGCGGCGTGACATTCGCCAGCACCCAGTAGAAGCTGCCGTCCTTGCGTCGGTTCTTCACATGGCCGGACCAGGGCAGGCCCGCGGAGATGGTCTCCCACATGTCGCGGAAGGCTTCTTCCGGCATGTCGGGGTGGCGGATCATGTTGTGCGGCTGGCCGAGCAGCTCCTCGCGGGCGTAGCCGCTGACGGTGATGAAGGCCGGATTGCAGTAGGTGATCCGGCCCTTCAGGTCGGTGACGGAGACCAGGGTCTCGCCGCGCGGGAAGGGGTATTCGACGGCGGTGACGGGGGTGTTGAGGCGCATCGGTCGATCTTTCTGCGCCCTGCGGGCGCCGTGACTGCTGCAAGCGCTGCGGTTGTTACGCAGCGCGGTGCAGTCACTATCGGCCGAGCGCCCCGACGGGGTCTGTAGGGGATTCTTGTCGGCGCGTGTCGGCGCCCGTCCATTCCGCGCGGGTCCGCGAAAAAAGAGCCGGGCGCCTCCCGCTTATCGAGGCGCCGTGCCGCTGGCGGTCGGGGCAGGACGGTCGAGCCAGACCGCGAGGCCTTGCGCGTTGAGCTCGACGTCGATCGCGAGCAGCGCGTCGATCGCCACGTCCGACAGCGTGCTGCCCTGTGCGCGCAGGCGCTCGCGGTAGAGCGCGGCCAGCGCGGCACGCAGACGCGCATGCCGCTCCGGTGCCGCGGCCAGCGGCCGTGCCAGTGCGACCATCGCGTCGAGCTGCTCGAGCAGCAGTGTCGCCAGCCGCGGCACCTCGGTGACGCGGCCGTAGTGGGTCAGGTACATGCAGGCCGGATCGCGCTCGAGCATGCGCTCGACCGAGCGACGCAGGGCCTGCGGCTCGAACTGCACCGGGCTCGTCGTCGGCAGCAGGTAACGACCTCGTGGCGCCTCGCACTCCGGGTAGGACAGGCCAAAGGTGTCGCCGGTGAACCAGCCGCGGCTGGCGGCATCCCAGACGCAGTGATGGTGTCTGGCGTGGCCGGGCGTGTCGATCAGCTCCAGCGGCCGGCCGGCCAGCTCGAGCACCAGCCCGTCGCGGCTCTCGAGCACGCGCTCGGCCGGCACCGGCTGGACCTCGCCGTAGTTGCGTGCGATCTCGTCGGCCCCATAGACCGCGCGTGCGCCGTCGAGCAGCGCGCCGGGATCGATCATGTGACGTGCGCCGCGCGGGTGGACCACCAGCCGGGCGTGCGCAAGCTGCTGCATCAGCAGCCCGGCGCCGCCGGCGTGGTCGAGGTGGACATGCGTGACGATCACGTGGTCGACGGCCGCGGGCGCGACGCCGGCATGCGCCAGCGCGCCCAGCAGCCGCGGCAGCGCCGCGTTGGGGCCGGTGTCGACGAAGGCGGCGCGGCCGTTCTCGACGATCAGGTAGGCCGCATCGAAGAGCGGGCGCTCGAAGCCGGTGTCGATCGCGTAGATGCCGTGGCCGAGCGGCTCCAGCCAGGTCGGAAGGGGGGGCAGGCTCATGGGGCATTCTAGGAAGAGGGGCATGCCGGCCGGTCTTTCAGGCCCGCACCACCCATCTGTGCGACAATCTCGCTGCGCCGCAACATGCGCGGCGTGCCCCGGCTCACCGGGGCTCCTGCATGTCGTCACCAGTCCTGGGCTGCAAGCCCCGCCCCGTGCGTTCCGTCTGTTGGCCGATGTGTTTAGCCAACCCGCCGCCTCTCTGCGGCACTGACGGACCCGCCGGACCACCCGGCGGTTGAACTGTGACTGACGTTTCGACTTTCGAGGCCCTCGGCCTCGCCGCTCCCCTTTTGCATGCCGTGGCCCAGCTCGGCTTCACCCAGCCCACCAAGGTGCAGGCGCAGGCCATTCCCGCCGCGCTGAAGGGCGGCGACTGGATGGTGAGCAGCCAGACCGGCAGCGGCAAGACCGCCGCCTTCCTGCTGCCGATGCTGCATCGCCTGATGAACGCCGGCGCGCCGGCCCAGACCCGGATCGCCACGCCGCGCGCCGTCGTGCTGTGCCCGACGCGCGAGCTGGCCCAGCAGGTGGCCGCCGACGCGATCGACCTGATGCGCGGCGTCTCCGACGCGATGCGCGTCGACAGCAAGCACCACCCGCTGCGCGACGCCGTACGCGGCCTGCGCGTGGCCACCGTGGTC
>DATMJX010000020.1:0-4545 GCA_035553715.1 Methylibium sp. | reverse complement strand
GAACTCGAGCGCCGGGGCATGCCCACCGAACTGGCGCTGCTGCCCTACATCGAAAGCGCGTTCAACCCGCAGGCGGTCTCCAGCGCGCGCGCCGCCGGCATGTGGCAGTTCATGCCCGCCACGGCCACCGACTTCGACCTGCGCCAGAACCTGTTCCGCGACGACCGCCGCGACGTGCTCGCCTCGACGCGCGCCGCGCTCGACTACCTCGAGCGCCTGTACGGCATGTTCGGCGACTGGCACCTCGCGCTGGCCGCCTACAACTGGGGCGAGGGCAGCGTCGGGCGCGCGGTCGCGCGCAACCGCCAAGCCGGCCTGCCGACCGACTACCTGAGCCTGAAGATGCCGGCCGAGACCCGGCTGTACGTGCCCAAGCTGCAGGCGGTCGAGAACCTGATCGCGCGGCCCGAGGCTTTCGCGCTGACGCTGCCGCCGCTCGAGAACCACCCCTACTTCCTCGCGGTGCCGATCAAGCGCGACATCGACGCCGCGCTGGTCGCGCGGCTGGCCGGCCTGCCCGAGAAGGAGTTCCAGGCCCTGAACCCCTCGCTGAACAAGCCGGTGATCCTGGCCGCCGGCACGCCGCAGGTGCTGCTGCCCTACGACAACGCGCAGCGCTTCATCCGCGCGCTGACCGAGCACCGCGGCCCGCTGGCCACCTGGACCGCCTGGGTCGTGCCCAAGACGATGAAGCCGCTCGAGGCCGCCAAGCGCTGTGGCTGCGGCATGGCCGAGGACGATCTGCGCGAGGTCAACCGCATCCCGCCGCGCATGCTCGTCAAGGCCGGCTCGACGCTGCTGGTGCCGCGCAACGGCCACCGCCACGACCAGGACGTGTCCGAGCGCGTCGCCGACAACGCGACCATGATGCTCGCGCCCGACCGCCCGCCGCTGCGTCGCGTGACGGTCAAGGCCCGCAAGGGGGACACGCTCGCATCGCTGGCACGGCGCTACAGCGTCAGCCCCGCGAGCGTCGCGGACTGGAACAAGCTCGCCTCGGCCGCCAAGCTGCGCGCCGGGCAGGTGCTGGTGGTCTACCTGCCCACCAAGCCGAAGGGCAGCAAGGCAGGGGCCGCAAGCAAGGCTTCCACGGGCAAGCGCGCCAAGGCCGCGAGCACGGCCGCCGCACCGCGCAAGCGCGCCGCCGCGAAGTCCTCGGCGCGCTGAGCGCGCGCCGACGCGCTCACAGCGCGCTCAGCAGGATCGCGACGTTGACCGCGAAGGCGGCGATCCACACCAGGCTGCGCGCGAGCGGGCGGTCGCCCAGGTAGCACAGCACATAGGCCACGCGCAGCAGCACCCAGGCGAGCGCGAGCCCCTGCAGCGTCGCGAGCGGGGCACCGGCCGGCAGCGCGATCGCGATCGCGCCGATGAAGAAGGGCAGCGCCTCGAAGCTGTTGGCCTGGGCCGCGTTGGCGCGCACCGACAGGCCGCCCTGCCGCGCCAGCCACTCGCGCGGCGCGTGGTTGTCGTAGCCGCCCTCGCGGCGCGGCCGGCCGAAGCCCTCGCGCTTGGCGATGCCGGCGCAGACGATGGGCAGCAGCGCCGCGGCCAGCACGCACAGCAGGATCACGGTCATATCGCAGGGCCGCCTTCAGCGCCGGTCACTGAGCGCGTGCGCGATCGTGCCGAGGTCCACGTACTCGAGCTCGCTGCCCACCGGCACGCCGCGCGCGAGCCGCGTGACCGCGACGCCCCGCCCCTCGAGGGCCTTCGCGATCGCGTGCGCGGTCGCCTCGCCCTCGGCGGTGAAGCTGGTCGCGACGATCAGCTCCTGCACCTCGCCATCGGTGGCGCGCTGCAGCAGCTCGGCCAGGCCGATGTCGCGCACGCCGATGCCGTCGAGCGGCGAGAGCCGCCCCATCAGCACGAAGTACAGGCCCTGGTAGCTGCCGCTGCGCTCGATCGCGGCCTGGTCGGCCGGTGTCTCGACGACGCACAGCTGGCGCCGCTCGCGCCCCGGATCCAGGCAGGTCGCGCACACCGGCGCCTCGGTGAAGGTGTGGCAGCGCTCGCAGTGGCGCACGGTGGCGACCGACTGATCGAGCGCGCGCGCCAGCCGCCCGGCGCCCTCGCGGTCGTGCTGCAGCAGGTGATAGGCCATGCGCTGCGCCGACTTGACGCCGACGCCCGGCAGGCGCCGCAGCGCCTCGATCAGCGCATCGAGCGACGAGGTGGCCATAGGGAATCCGCGCCGCGAGGTCAGCGCGAAGCAGCGCAGCTCGCCGCACCGCCCGGCCCGCCAAGCAGTCGCCGCGGATCCGGCTTCGCCGGTCCGCCAGCGGCGCCCCCCTGGGGGGGAGCGGCGCAGCCGCAACGGGGAGGAAGCATCAGAACGGGAACTTCATGCCCGGCGGCAGCGGCAGCCCGGCGGTGAGCTTGCTCATCTTCTCCTCGCTCGTCGCCGCCGCGCGGCGCACCGCGTCGTTGAAGGCGGCGGCGACCAGGTCCTCGAGCATGTCCTTGTCGTCGGCGAGCAGGCTCGGGTCGATGGTCACGCGCTTGACGTCGTGCTTGCAGCTCATCAGCACCTTCACCATCCCGGCGCCCGACTGGCCCTCGACCTCGATCTGCGCGAGCTCGTCCTGCGCTCGCTTGAGGTTGTCCTGCATCGCCTGGGCCTGCTTCATCAGGCCCGCGATTTGTCCCTTCATCATGGCAGTCTCCGTGTGCTTCAAACGGGTTTGATCGAGCCGGGCACGATGCGCGCGGTCTTGAACCGCGCGCTCATCTCGCGCACCAGCGGGTCGTCCTGGATCAGTTGCTCGGCCTCGCGCTGACGCTGCTCGCGCGCGGCGGTTTCGCGGCGTGCCGGCGTGTCGCCGACCGCACCAGCCTCGACCTCGAGCGCGACCGCGCGGCCGAGCAGCTGCGCGAGCGCGGCCTGCAGCTTCTCGGCATGCGCCGGATGGCGCAGGCTCTCGCGCTCGACGCGCAGCCGCACGCGCTCGTCGTCCATCGCGAGGCATTCGCCCTGCAGCGCCAGCTCGCGCGGCAGCGCGTTGATCGCGTTCGCGTCCTGCAGCCGGCGCACCAGCGCGGCCCAGCGCTCGCCCAGCGGCGTCGGCGTCCAGACCGCCGGGGCCGGCGCGGCGGCCACCGGGAGCGGCTGCGGCACGGCCGCACGCGGGGCCTCGAGCTCCTCGGCCGGCGGGATGTCTTCCTCCCAGGGCGGCACGCTGGCGGTCGGCGCGACCGTCGTGCTCGCGACCGCCGGCGGACGCACCAGCGGCGCGGTGGCCGGTGCCGGGCTGCGCGGCGCAGCCACGGGGGCCGCTGCGGGCGCCGGCGGCCGGGTGCGCGCAGGCGCCTCGGCGCTGCGTGCCGCCGTCCCGCGCGGGCGGAAGGCCAGCATGCGCAGCAGCACCATGCTCAGGCCGCTGTACTCGTCGGGCGCGAGCGGCAGCTCGGCGCGGCCGTGCAACGCGATGCTGTAGAGCAGCTGGGTTTCGTCGGGCGGCAGCCGCGCGGCCAGCGCGGCGATCGCCGCGGCATCCGGGTCGTCACCCTCGTCCTGCGCGTCGGGCACGGCCTGCAGCACCGCCATCTGCTGCAGCAGCGCGGCCATCTCCTCGAGCGTGCCCTCGGCCGACAGGCCCTCGGCGCGCAGCGCATCGACCCCGCCGATCACGGCGCGGCCGTCCCCGGTCGCGAGCGCGTCCAGCAGCCCCAGCACCGGGGCACGGCCGACGCTGCCGAGCATGCGGCGCACGCCATCCTCGGTGATGTGACCGCCGCCGTAGGCGATCGCCTGGTCGGTCAGCGACAGCGCGTCGCGCATCGAGCCGCGCGCGGCGCGCGACAGCAGCCTCAGCGCACCGGGCTCGGCCTGCAGGCCCTCGGCCGCCAGCACCTGCTGCAGGCGACCGAGCACCGTCTCGGGCGCCATCGGCCGCAGGTTGAACTGCAGGCAGCGTGACAGCACCGTCGGCAGCACCTTCTCCGGGTCGGTGGTCGCGAGCACGAAGCGCAGGTACTCGGGCGGCTCCTCCAGCGTCTTGAGCAGCGCGTTGAACGAGTCCTTGGTGAGCTGGTGCACCTCGTCGATCATGAAGACCTTGAAGCGCCCGACCGCCGGCTTGTAGGCCGCGCGCTCGAGCAGGTCGCGGATCTCGTCGATGCCGCGGTTGCTGGCCGCGTCCATCTCGACGTAGTCGATGAAGCGGTCGGCGTCGATCTCGGTGCAGGCGCGGCACACGCCGCAGGGCTCGGCGGTGATGCCGCCCTGCCCGTCCGCGCCGGTGCAGTTCAGGCTCTTCGCGAGGATGCGCGAGACCGTGGTCTTGCCGACGCCGCGCGTGCCGGTGAACAGGTAGGCGTGGTGCAGCCGCTGCGAGGACAGCGCGTTGACCAGGGCCTGCACCACGTGCTCCTGGCCGACCATTTCGCCGAAACGGCGTGGGCGGTACTTGCGGGCCAGCACGGGGGAACTCATGGGGCGGCAGTTTAGCGGTCGCCCCCGCCGCAGGCCGGTCCGCAAGGCCGACGGATAATCCGCCCCGACCCCGCGACAGCCGCACGCTCCATGACGACGCCCTCCCAAGC
>DATMJX010000019.1:0-2340 GCA_035553715.1 Methylibium sp. | reverse complement strand
ATGATCGGCGTCTACGACGACCTCGACCCCGAGCTGAAGGAGCGCGTCGAGGACGTGGTGCTCAACCGCCGCAAGGACGCCGGCGAGCGCCTGATCGAGATCGCCGACCGCGCCAAGAGCGCCGGCAAGGACGACAGCGCGCGGCTGGCCTGGCGCGCGCACCCGGTGAACGAGCGGCTGAGCCACGCGCTGGTGCATGGCATCACCGACTTCATCACCGAGGACACCGAGGAGTCCTGGCAGGCCATCCGGGCCGCCGGCGGCCGCCCGCTGCACGTGATCGAAGGGCCGCTGATGGCCGGCATGAACATCGTCGGCGACCTGTTCGGCCAGGGCAAGATGTTCCTGCCGCAGGTGGTCAAGAGCGCGCGCGTGATGAAGCAGGCCGTGGCCCACCTGCTGCCCTACATCGAGGAAGAGAAGAAGCTCTTGATCGCCGGCGGCGGCGAGGCGAGACCGAAGGGCAAGATCGTCATCGCCACCGTCAAGGGGGACGTGCACGACATCGGCAAGAACATCGTCACCGTCGTGCTCCAGTGCAACAACTTCGAGGTCGTCAACATGGGCGTGATGGTCCCGTGCCAGGACATCCTCGCCAAGGCCAAGGTGGAGGGCGCGGACATCATCGGCCTGTCGGGCCTGATCACGCCCAGCCTGGAGGAAATGCAGCATGTCGCCGCCGAGATGCAGCGCGACGACTACTTCCGCGTCAAGAAGATCCCGCTGCTGATCGGCGGCGCGACCTGCAGCCGCGTGCACACGGCCGTGAAGATCGCGCCCAAGTACGAGGGCCCGGTGGTCTACGTGCCCGATGCCTCGCGCAGCGTCGGCGTGTGCTCGGACCTGCTGTCCGACGAGCGCGCCACGGCCTACCTCGACGAGCTGCGCGCCGACTACGAGCGCGTGCGCGAGCAGCATGCGAACAAGAAGGCCACGCCGATGGTCACGCTGGCGCAGGCGCGCGCCAACAAGACGCCGCTGGACTGGGCTGGCTATGTGCCGCCGAAGCCGCGCTTCCTGGGCCGGCGCGTGTTCCGGAACCAGGACCTGGCGGAACTGGCCGCCTGCATCGACTGGGGGCCCTTCTTCCAGACCTGGGACCTGGCGGGGCGCTTCCCCGAGATCCTGCGCGACGAGGTCGTGGGCCACGAGGCGCAGCGCGTGTTCAGCGACGGCAAGCGCATGCTGCAGCGCCTGATCGAGGGCCGCTGGCTGCAGGCGCATGGCGTGATGGGCCTCTACCCGGCCAACAGTGTGGGCGACGACGACATCGAGATCTACGCCGACGAGAGCCGCTCCGAGGTGCTGATGACCTGGCGCGGCCTGCGCATGCAGTCCGAGCGGCCGGTGATCGACGGCGTGCGCCGGCCGAACCGCTGCCTGGCCGACTTCGTCGCGCCCAAGGGGACGAAGCCGGACTACATCGGCCTGTTCGCCGTGACCGCCGGCCACGGCGTCGACAAGAAGGAAGCGCAGTTCCTGGCCGACCACGACGACTACTCGGCCATCATGCTCAAGGCCCTGGCCGACCGGCTGGCCGAGGCTTTCGCCGAGCGGCTGCACCAGCGCGTGCGCACCGAGTTCTGGGGCTATGCGGCCGACGAGGCGCTGAGCAACGAGCAGCTGATCGCCGAGGCCTACCGCGGCATCCGCCCGGCGCCCGGCTACCCGGCCTGCCCGGACCACACCGTCAAGCGCGAGCTGTTCCGCGTGCTGCAGGCCGACGAGGCCGGCATGGCGCTGACCGAGAGCCTGGCGATGACACCGGCCGCCAGCGTCAGCGGCTTCTACCTGGCGCATCCCGAGTCGACCTATTTCAACGTCGGCAAGATCGGCGAGGACCAGCTGCTCGACTGGGCGCAGCGCAACGCGCTCGACCGCGCCACGGCCGAGCGGGCCTTGGCGCCTAATCTGTAGGTGGGCGCTCGCATCCCGGAAATCGTCGTTTCGACGCGTAACGACAGGCCTTGTCGTTGACGATTGCTTGCACCCCGGGGCGGGGGCGGTCGGTGACGGGCGGCGTCGCCGCGTCCAATCCGGCAGGGCCGGGCCGCGAGGCGCGGCCCGATCACGCACAAGAAAGGAGTCGACGATGAACGACCTGAAGCTCGATCCGGCGGCGCCTGGCGCGGTGCCGCATGCGCCGCTGCCGCGCGCCCTGTGGGTCGGCGCCGGCTCGTTCGGGGCCTCGGGGGGGCTGCCGCGCCAGGCCAGCGCGCTGGCGATGCCGGCAATCGTCAGCGCCACCGCGCCGGCGCCGATCCACAGGGCGCGCGGCAGCGGCGCGTGCGGCACCGCACCGGGCGCCGCCGGGTCGAGCTTCAGGTCGTTCATCGTCGA
>DATMJX010000018.1:0-2045 GCA_035553715.1 Methylibium sp. | reverse complement strand
GCGAAATCGTAGGTCACCTTCTTGCTGAGGATGGCCTTTTCCATCGACGCGATGATCAGGTCGGCCGCCTCGGTCCAGCCCATGTGACGCAGCATCATCTCGGCCGAGAGGATCTCGGAGCCCGGGTTGACGTAGTCCTTGCCGGCGTACTTGGGCGCGGTGCCGTGGGTGGCCTCGAACATCGCGACCGAGTCGCTCAGGTTCGCACCCGGGGCGATGCCGATGCCGCCGACCTGCGCCGCCAGCGCGTCGGAGACGTAGTCCCCGTTGAGGTTCAGCGTGGCGATCACGCTGTACTCGGCGGGGCGCAGCAGGATCTGCTGCAGGAAGGCGTCGGCGATCGAGTCCTTGACGGTGATTTCCTTGCCCGTCTTCGGATTCTTGAACTTGCACCACGGGCCGCCATCGATCAGCTGGGCGCCGAACTCCTTCTGTGCCAACGCATAGGCCCAGTCACGGAAGCCGCCTTCCGTGTACTTCATGATGTTGCCCTTGTGCACGATGGTCACGCTGGGCTTGTCGTTGTCGATCGCATACTGGATCGCCTTGCGCACTAGGCGCTCGGTGCCCTCGCGCGACACCGGCTTGACGCCAATGCCCGAGGTCTCGGGGAAGCGGATCTTCTTGACCCCGAACTCCTCTTGCAGGATCTTGATGAGCTTCTTGGCCTTGTCGCTCTGCGCCTCGAACTCGATGCCCGCGTAGATGTCTTCCGAGTTCTCGCGGAAGATCACCATGTCGGTCTTCTCGGGCTCCTTGACCGGGCTGGGCACGCCCTTGAAGTAGCGCACCGGACGCAGGCAGACGTAGAGATCGAGCTCCTGACGCAGCGCCACGTTCAGCGAACGGATGCCGCCGCCGACCGGCGTGGTCAGCGGGCCCTTGATCGAAACGACGTAGTCCTTCAGGACCTGCAGCGTCTCCTCGGGCAGCCAGACGTCGGGGCCGTAGACCTGGGTCGACTTCTCGCCGGCATAGATCTCCATCCAATGGATCTTGCGCTGGCCCTTGTAGCTCTTCTCGACGGCCGCATCGACCACCTTGATCATCACCGGCGTGATGTCGAAGCCGGTGCCGTCGCCCTCGATGTAGGGAATGATCGGCTGATCGGGCACGTTGAGCGAGAAGTCGGCGTTGACGGTGATCTTTTGGCCACCGGTAGGCACCTTGATGTGCTGGTACATGGAGTCGTCTCTCCGCAGGAAGGGTGTCTGCTTGAAGGGGGGGCTGAACCGGGGCGATTCTAGGCGAGCGATGCCGCCCTTCCCCGCCTCAGGCGGTCGAGCACCACAGGCCGCCGGGCGCGTGGAACTGCAGCCACACGCCCCATCCGCTGGCTGCGACGAGCAGGGCACCGGCGCCGCGCAGCGCGACGGCCTGCGACGCGCCGCGCCGCGCCAGCGCCCGCCACAGCAGCGGCCCCGCCACCACCCCCGGCAGACTGGCGAGCGCGAAGCCGGTCATCACCGTCGCGCCGCCCCAGGCGCTGTCCGCCAGCGCCGCGACGACCAGCGCCGAGTACAGCAAGCCACAGGGCCAGGCCGCCCACAGCAAACCCACGCCCCCGGCCCGCGCGAGGCCGGCGGCACGGCCACGCACCGGCAGGCGCACCACGGCCAGACCCGGCCCGGCGCTCGCCTCGGCGGTGGCCCAGCGCAACGGGCGGCCAACGAGCAGCAGCCACAGCCCGAGCGCCAGCGCCGTCAGCGGCAGGGCAAGCCAGAGCGGTCGCAGCCAGGCTGCCGAGCGCGCGAGTTCCTCAAGCCCGCCGGCACCGGTCGCCACGACGGCGCCCGCGCCGGCATAGGAGAGCAGACGCCCCATCTGGTGCGCGAGCAAGGCTTCACCGGGGCGATCACCCCGGCATCGCTGGGCCAGCGCTGCGCACGGGGCACCGCACATCGCCGCGCAATGCGGGGTGCCGGCCGCGCCGATCAGCACGCCGGCCACGACCAGCGCCCAGCTCATCAGATCACCCGCGAATAGCGCTCACGCGCACGATCCGATTGCAGGTGCCGGTCGAACAGCATCGCGATCGCGCGCAC
>DATMJX010000017.1:0-2174 GCA_035553715.1 Methylibium sp. | reverse complement strand
CGAAGGGGATGCCGACAGCCATGCGGTGGTCGCTTCGGTGCTGGCATCCTTCGAGCGGCTGCCGCGGCGCAGCGTCGCCGACGAGAGCGCACGCCGGGCCCGCGCGCGCGACGCCGCGGTGTACAAGCAGAACCTGGCGCGGCTCGCGCGCAAGCACGAATGGGTCGCCGAGTGGATCGAGGCCTGCCTGCGGCAGCTGAACGGCCACCCGGGCGACCCGTCCAGCTTCGACGCGCTCGACGCGCTCATTTCGCGCCAGGCGTACCGCCTGACCGACTGGCGCGTCGCGAGCGACGACGTGAACTACCGCCGCTTCTTCGACGTGAACACGCTCGCCGGGCTGCGCATGGAACAGCTGCCGGTGTTCGAGGCGACGCACCGCCTCGTCCTGCGCTGGCTGCGCGGCGGCCAGCTGGCCGGGCTGCGCATCGACCACCCCGATGGCCTCGCCGACCCGCAGCAGTACTTCGAGCGGCTGCAGGGCCACTTCGCACGCGAGATGACGATCTCCGGCCACGAGCCGCGCGCGCTCTACCTGGTGGTCGAGAAGATCCTGGCCGAGCACGAGAACCTGCCCGAGGCCTGGCCGGTGCATGGCGACACCGGCTACCGCTTCTCCAGCATGGTCAACGGCCTGTTCGTGGACGGCGAGCGCGAGGCCGAGGTCGACCGCCTGTATCGCACCTTCACCGGCGAGAGCGAGCCCTTCGACGAGATCGTCTACCGCTGCAAGAAGCTGATCATCTACTCGTCGCTCTTCTCCGAGCTGCGCTGGCTGGCCGCGGCGGTGCACCGGATCACGCGCGCCAACCGCCGCACCTGCGACTTCACGCGCCCGCGCCTGCGCGTGGCGCTCGCGGAGACCGCCGCCGCGTTCCCGGTGTACCGCACCTACCTGCGGCCGGGCGAAGTGCCCAGCGCGCACGACCGGCAGCACACCGACTGGGCGATCGCGGCCGCCAAGCGGCGCCTGGGTAGCGCGGAGGCGGCCGTGCTGGACCACCTGCGCGACGTGTTGCTGGGCGAAGGCGAAGCGGTCCACGCCGATCCGCAACTGCGAGCGCGCTTCATTGCGCGGTGGCAGCAGTTCACCGCGCCCGTCATGGCCAAGGCGGTGGAGGACACCGCCTTCTACCGCTACGTGCGGCTGGTGTCGCTCAACGAGGTGGGCAGCGACCCGCGCACCTTCGGCATTTCACCGGCCGCCTTCCATTCGGCCAACGTGACGCGGCTGCGTTTCCGCACGCATTCCATGCTCGCCACGTCCACGCACGACAGCAAGCGGGCCGAGGACCTGCGCGCGCGCATCAACGTGCTCGCGGAGGACCCCGCCTTGTGGGAGGAGAGCCTGCAGCGCTTCCACCACTGGGCCGAGCGCTACGTGACGGAGACCGACACCGGGCCCGCGCCCACGCGCAACGACATCTGGCTGCTGTTCCAGACGCTGGTGGGCATGTGGCCGGCGCGGCCGCCCGGCGATGCCGAGCGCGACGAGCTGCGCCGCCGCGTGCAGGCCTACATGCTCAAGGCGACGCGCGAGGCCAAGAAGAACACGAGCTGGACCAGCCCGGTGCCGGCCTACGAGGACGCCGTCGAGCGCTTCGTCGATGCGGTGCTTCGGCCCGGCCAGCCCAATCCCTTCGTCGAGGAGCTCGACCGGCTGGCCGCGCGCCTGGCGCCTTTCGGCTTCCGCAACAGCCTGGCCCAGCTCGCGATCAAGTTCACGGTGCCGGGCGTGCCCGACATCTACCAGGGCAGCGAGTCGTGGGCCTTCAGCCTGGTCGACCCGGACAACCGGCGCCCCGTGGACTTCGAGCAGCTGGCGGCGCAACTCGAAGGGCTGCGGCGCATGTGCAAGGAGGGGCAGCCCGGCGCGGCCCGGTGGCGCGAGCTGTGGCAGCAGGCACCCGACGGACGCATCAAGCAGCTCGTCACCTGGCGGCTGCTGCAGCTGCGTTGCGCCCAACGCGCGCTGTTCGAACTCGGCGGGTACACGCCCCTTGCCACGAGCGGCGAAGCGGCCGGCCATGCGGTCGCCTACGCCCGCCAGCACGAAGGCGAGATGCTGCTCGTCGTGGCGGCGCGGCTCACGTACACGCTTTGCGGCGGGGACGAGAGCCGCTGGTCGCCGCGGCTGTGGCGCGGCACCCAGGTGGAACTCGGTGCCGCGCCAC
>DATMJX010000016.1:0-3666 GCA_035553715.1 Methylibium sp. | reverse complement strand
CGCGATGCCCACGCCGCTGGCGAGCGCCGCCAGGCCGATGGCGAGCATCAGCGTGCGGGCCGACGTGTAGTCGGCCTGCGCCTGCGCCGCGGTGGTGACGGCGCGCTCGTGGTTCTGCGCCGTGTAGGCATCGAGGTGGGCGATGACCTCGGTGAGCAGCGGCATGCACTCCTTGGTGAGCCGCGCGATCGCCTGCTCCTGCTGGCCCTGCAGCGCCAGACCGACGATGTCCTTCGCGATCGGCGCGTAGCGCCCCTCGAGCTCCTTGGCCCGCGCCAGCATCGCGCGGTCCTTGTCGGTGACCGACGCATCGGCGCTCATCTCGGCGCTCAGGCCGTCGAACGCGGCACTCAGCGCCGCCTGCGCCGCGCCGATGCGGTCGAGCTCGACCTTCTGGGCCGCCGGATCCTTCACCAGCGCGAGGTTGCGCGCGCCGATCGCCCGCAGGTCGACCGCGCCCTGAAGCCTGGCCAGCAGCTCGGTCTGCTTCAGCGTGTGCGCCGTCATCGTCTCGAGCTTGCCGCCGATGCCAGCCATCTCGCGCAGGCCGAGCGCGAGCATGAGGGCCAGCAGCGCCAGCACGGCGGCAAAGCCGGCCCCGAGCCGCGGCCCTATCTTCATATTCATCAGCATGTTCATGATCGAGCTCCGTTGAGCGGCTTCTGGAGGTTCCAGGTTGGCCGGACTTCAATGTCAGTGGCGCGCCCGTCGCACCAGAGAACCCACATCGAGAATCAGTGCGACACGACCATCGCCCATGATCGTGGCGCCGGAGATGTCGTCGACCTTGCGGTAGTTGGCCTCGAGGTTCTTCACGACGACCTGCTGCTGGCCGAGCAGCTCGTCGACCATCAGCGCCACGCGCGAGCCTTCGGCCTCGGCGACGACCATGATCCGGCCGCTGCCGTCGTCGTCGTCGGCGCCGCGCGGCACCTGGAAGATCCGTTCGAGGTCGAGCACCGGCATGTACTCCGAGCGGACCTCTACCACCTGGCCGTTGCCGCCGATGGTCTTGATCGAATCGGCCCCGATCTGGAAGCTCTCGACGACGCTGGACAGCGGCAGGATGTAGACCTCCTCGCCAACGCCCACGCTCATGCCGTCCATGATCGCCAGCGTCAGCGGCAGGCGCACCGCGACGCGCATGCCGTGCCCCTCGGCCGAGTCGATGTCGACCGTGCCGCCCAGCGCGGTGATGTTCTTCTTGACGACGTCCATGCCGACGCCGCGGCCCGACACGTCGGTCACGACCTCGGCGGTGCTGAAGCCCGGCGCGAAGATCAGGTTCCACACCTCCGCGTCGCTCAGGCTGTCGGGCGCCTCGATGCCGCGCTCGCGCGCCTTCCTCAGCAGCTTCTCGCGCGACAGGCCCTTGCCGTCGTCCCGGACCTCGATGACGATGCTGCCGCCCTGGTGGCTCGCGGCCAGCGTGATCGTGCCGGTCTCGGGCTTGCCCTTGGCGCGGCGCTCCTCGGGGCTCTCGATGCCGTGGTCGCAGGAGTTGCGCACCAGGTGGGTCAGCGGGTCGGTGATCTTCTCGACCAGGCCCTTGTCGAGCTCGGTGGCCTCGCCCTGCGTCACGAAGTCGACCTTCTTGCCGAGCTTGGCGGCGAGGTCGCGCAGCATGCGCGGGAAGCGGTTGAACACCGTGCCCATCGGGATCATGCGGATCGACATCACCGCTTCCTGCAGGTCGCGGGTGTTGCGGTCCAGCGCGGTCAGGCCGGCGACCAGGCTCTGGTAGAGCACCGGGTCGAGGCCACGGCTGTTCTGCGCCAGCATGGCCTGGGTGATGACGAGCTCGCCCATCAGGTTGATCAGCTGGTCGACCTTCTCGACCGAGACGCGCAGCGTCGCGGCCTCGACGCTGGCGGCCGCCGGCGCCTTCTCGGCACGCCCGGCCGGCTTGGCCGCGGCGGGCCCCGCCGGCGCGGCGACGCGCTCGGCTGCGGCGCCCGGCGCGCCGGGGGCGCCGTCGAAGAAGCCGAAGCCCAGCTCCTCCTCCTGGATCGGCGAGCCGGGCGCGCCGGGGTGGAAGCCATAGCCCGGCGCGACGCGATCGCCGGCAAAGGGGCGCAGCACGGCCTGCTCGCGCGCGACGTGGAAGCCCATCAGGTCGAGCAGTTCGGCATCGCTGCTGTGGGTGATGAGCTTGAAGCGGCGCAGCCCGTCCTGGGGCATGCCGCCGTCGATGGCCTCGATCGTGCCCAGCCCCTCGATTTCGGTGAAGAGCTCGACGATGCTCGCGGCCAGCTCGGGCTTGTCCAGCGGGCCCAGCGTCAGCTCGAGGATGCGCTCGCCCTTGAGCGTGACCGGCACGTCGGGCTCGCCCTCGGGAACGAGGACGGCCGGCGCGGGGGCCGCCATCGGCGCGGGAGCCGGCGCGGCGATCTGCGGGCGCGCCGCGGCGGCGTCGCCGCTGACGAAGGCGCGGATGCTGCCGAGCAGCTCGGCGGTGTCCATCGCCTCGCTGGCGCTGCCCTGGTGGACCGCGAGCTGCGAGCGCAGCGCATCGCCGGACTGCAGCAGCACGTCGACCATCGCCGCGGTGGCCTGCAGCTCGTGGCGGCGCAGCTTGTCGAGCAGCGTCTCCATCTGGTGGGTCAGCTCGGCCACGTCGGCGAAGCCGAAGGTCGCCGCGCCGCCCTTGATCGAGTGGGCGCAGCGGAAGATCGCGTTCAGCTCCTCGTCGTCGGCGGCCTCGACGTCGATCGCGAGCAGCAGCTGCTCCATGCGCTCGAGGTTCTCGCCGGCCTCCTCGAAGAAGACCTGGTAGAACTGGCTGAGGTCGATGCCGGCGCTGGCGCTGGCGCTGTCGGTGTTCATGTCGGCCATGACGTGTCCCGGCTCAGCGGATGACCTTGCGGATGACCTCGATCAGCTTGGCCGGATCGAAGGGCTTGACCAGCCAGCCGGTGGCGCCCGCGGCGCGGCCGGCCTGCTTCATCTGGTCGCTGGACTCGGTGGTCAGGATCAGGATCGGCGTGTTCTTGAACTGCGGGTGGCCGCGCAACTTCTTCGTCAGACCGATCCCGTCGAGCTGGGGCATGTTCTGGTCGGTCAGCACCAGGTCGAAGTTCTTCGTCCCGGCCTTGTCCCAGGCGTCCTGGCCATCGACGGCCTCGGTGACCTGGTAGCCGGCGCTCTTGAGGGTGAAGGACACCATCTGGCGCATCGAGGCCGAATCGTCCACGGCTAGGATTGAATGCATCGCGCTCTCCGGATTACTCGGGGGATATCGGTGGGTCGGAGCCGAACTTGAGGGGGTCAGAACAATTCGACCGAGCCTGCGTCCATCTCGTCCTGGGTGACCGGGTTGGGCCGCAGCGGCGCGGGAGCGACGACCGCCTCGCCATCGGCGTCCGGGCCGAAGGCGTCGCGAGCGAGCTGGTCGGCGCAGTTGCGCAGCCGCTGGTGGGTGTGGGCGATCAGCTGCGAGGCCAGGTCCTGGAACTGCAGCGCCGTCACCGCCTCGGCGAGCTGGCGCCGCACGTCGCGCAGCCGCGCCTCGCGGTCCTGCGGGTCGGCCGAGGTCTCGAGCAGGCCCAGGCCCTCGAGCGCGCCGTGAAAGCGCGCCATCAGCGCATCACAGCTGTCGGCCAGCAGGCGCTGCAGGCGGTCGAGGTCGTTGCCGGCCGTCATCAGGTGATCCTGCAGGTCGGCGGC
>DATMJX010000015.1:0-11419 GCA_035553715.1 Methylibium sp. | reverse complement strand
GTGGTGACGTGGCCGTGGGCGGCAACACCGAACCGGCCGTGGAGATCACCAGCGGGCTCGAACCCGGCGCCGCGGTGCTGCGCGGCACCGTCGGCGCTTTGCGTGAAGGCACGCTCGTGAAGCTGCCGGCGCAGACGGCCTCGCGCTGACCCGCCATGTGGTTCACCCGCGTCTCCATCGCCAACCCGGTGCTGGCCACGATGGTCATGCTGGCCTTCGTGGTGCTGGGCCTGTTCAGCTACCAGCGGCTGAGCCTGGACCAGTTCCCCAACGTCGATTTCCCCACCGTGGTGGTCAGCATGGACTACCCGGGCGCCAGCCCCGAGATCGTCGAGGCCGAGGTCACGAAGAAGATCGAGGAGGCGGTGAACACCGTCGCCGGCATCAGCAGCCTGTACTCGCGCAGCTACGAAGGCACGGGGGTGGTGATCGTCGAGTTCAACCTCGACGTCGACGGCCGCAAGGCCGCCGAAGACGTGCGCGAGAAGGTGGCGCTGATCCGGCCGCTGCTGCGCGACGAGGTCAAGGACGCGCGCATCTCGCGCTTCGATCCGGCGGCGCAGCCGATCTTCAACGTTGCCATCCTCGCCAAGGACGGCAACGCGACACCGCAGGAGCTGACCACCTGGGCCAAGCAGGTGCTGCAGAAGAAGCTGGAGAACGTGCGCGGCGTCGGCTCGGTCAGCGTGGTCGGCGGGCTCGAACGCGAGATCAACATCTACCTGCGCCCCGACGCGCTGGAGGCGCTGGGCATCGGCGTCGACCAGGTGCTCGCGGCGGTGAAGAGCGAGAACCAGGAGCTGCCGCTGGGCAGCATCCGCACCCGCGAGCAGGAGCGCGTGGTGCAGATCAACGCGCGGCTGAAGACGCCCGAGGACTTCCGCAACATCGTCGTCGCGCAGCGGGCGCTGAGCAGCCCCGGCGGCGCGGCCGCCGGCGTGCCGGTGCGCCTGTGGCAGGTGGCCGACGTCGTCGACGGTCCGCAGGAGCAGGAGTCGCTGGCGCTGTACAACGGCCGGCGCACGGTGCTGCTGTCGGTGCAGAAGTCGCAGGGCGAGAACACCATCGCGGTGGTCGACGGCCTCAAGCGCGCGCTCGACGGCGCGAAGGACGTCACCCCGCCGGGCGTGCGGCTCGAGGTCAACCGCGACAACTCGCGCTCGATCCGCGTGTCGGTCGCCAATGTGCAGCGCACGCTGTTCGAGGGCGCGCTGCTGACGGTGGGCATCGTCTTCCTGTTCCTGAACTCCTGGCGCTCCACCGTCATCACCGGGCTGACGCTGCCGATCGCGCTGGTCGGCACCTTCCTGTTCATGCACCTGTTCGGCTTCACGATCAACGCGATCACGCTGATGGCGCTGAGCCTGTGCGTGGGCCTGCTGATCGACGACGCGATCGTCGTGCGCGAGAACATCGTGCGCCATGTGCAGATGGGCAAGTCCGCCCACCAGGCCGCGCTCGACGGCACCGACGAGATCGGCCTGGCGGTGCTGGCGACGACGCTGTCGATCGTCGCCGTGTTCCTGCCGATCGGCTTCATGGGCGGCATCGTCGGCAAGTTCTTCCACGAGTTCGGGCTGACCATCGTCGCGGCGGTGCTGATCTCGATGTTCGTCAGCTTCACGCTCGACCCGATGCTGTCCTCGGTCTGGAACGACCCGGCCGCGCACGGGCCGCACCACGGCAAGCCCGTGACGCGCTACGACCGCACGATCGGCCGCGTGACCGGCGCCTTCGAGCGCTTCACCGAGCGGCTCTCGCAGGCCTACCAGGCGATCCTGCGCTGGTCGCTGAAGCACAAGCTCAAGACGCTGGCCGCCGCGGCGGCGACCTTCGTCGCGAGCTTCTTCATCATCCCGATCCTGGGGGCCGAGTTCGTGCCCAAGGCCGACTTCTCCGAGACGCAGGTCAACTTCTACACCCCGGTGGGCTCCTCGCTGGAGCTGACCGAGCAGCGCGCGGTCCAGGTCGACGCGGCGCTGCGCGAGTTCCCCGAGGTCCAGTACACGGTCACGACCATCAACAGCGGCTTCGCGCAGGGCAAGATGTACGCGTCGTCCTACGTTCGGCTGCTCGACCGCCACCAGCGCAAGCGCGGCATCGCCGAGCTCGTCGAGCCCTTCCGCGCGCGGCTGGCGCAGATCCCCGGCATCACCGTCACCAACATCGGCGTCACCGACCTCGGCGGCGGCAAGAGCCTGCAGTTCTCGATCCAGGGCCCCGACCTGGCCGAGCTGGAGCGGCTGTGGAAGACCCTCGAGCCCAAGCTCGCAGCCATCCCCGGCCTGGTGGACCTGGACAGCACCCTGAAGCCGGACAAGCCGACGGTGGCGATTGACGTCCGGCGCGAGGCCGCCGCCGACGTCGGGCTGAACGTCAGCGCACTGGCCGGCGTGCTGCGCACGCTGGTGGCCGGTCAGAGCGCCGGCAACTGGCGCGCGCCCGACGGCGAGAACTACGACGTCAACGTGCGCCTCGCGCCGAGCCGGCGCAGCGCGATCGAGGACCTGGACCGCCTGCCGCTGAGCGTGGGGGCCGCCGCCGACGGCTCGCCGCGCATCGTGCGGCTGTCGCAGGTGGCCGAGCTGCGCCCCTCGACCGGCGCGAACCAGATCAACCGCCGCGACCTCAACCGCGAGGTCAACGTCGACGCGAACGCCTCCGGCCGCAGCGCCGGCGAGGTGTCGGCCGAGATCCGCAAGCTGCTCGACGCCACGCCCTTCCCGCCCGGCTACCGCTACAGCTTCGGCGGCTCGACCAAGAACATGCAGGAGTCGTTCAGCTACGCGGTCGGTGCGCTGGCGCTCGCGGTGGTCTTCATCTACATGATCCTGGCCAGCCAGTTCAAGAGCTTCCTGCAGCCGATCGCGCTGATGAGCTCGCTGCCGCTGACGCTGATCGGCGTCGTGCTGGCGCTGCTGGCCTTCCGCTCGACGCTGAACATGTTCAGCATCATCGGCATCGTGATGCTGATGGGGCTGGTGACCAAGAACGCGATCCTGCTGGTCGACTTCGCGATCCGCTGCCGCGCCGGCGGCCACGCCAACCTGGACGATCACGGCGTTGAGAGCGCGCCGATGGACCGCGAGACCGCGCTGCTGCACGCCGCCAAGGTGCGGCTGCGCCCGATCCTGATGACGACGCTGGCGATGATCTTCGGCATGGTGCCGCTGGCCTTTGCGCTCAGCGAGGGCTCGGAGCAGCGCGCGCCGATGGGCCAGGCGGTGATCGGCGGCGTGATCACCTCCTCGCTGCTGACGCTGGTGGTCGTGCCCGTCATCTACTGCTATCTCGACGACCTCGCGAGCTGGGCGCGCCGGCGCTGGCACCGGCCGCTGCCGCCCGCTGGCGTCACCGCCGGGTCCGCCCCCGCAAAATAGCGCCCTGCCCCTCGACAACCGCCCTGCCATGAACATCGAACAAGCCCGCTTCAACATGATCGAGCAGCAGATCCGGCCCTGGGAGGTGCTCGACGCCTCGGTGCTGTCGCTGCTGTCGCTGGTCCGGCGCGAGGACTTCGTGCCCGCCGAGCACCGTGCGCTCGCCTTCATGGACCTGGAGGTGCCGCTGCCCGAGGGGCAGTGCATGCTCGCGCCCAAGGTCGAGGCCCGGCTGCTGCAGGAGCTCGGCGTGCAGAAGCACGAGCGCGTGCTCGAGATCGGCGCCGGCTCCGGCTACATGGCCGCGCTGCTCGCGCACCAGGCCCAGCACGTGATCACGCTCGACAAGCGCGCCGCGCTGGCGCGGCTGGCCGCAGACAACCTGCAGCGTGCCGGCGTCTTCAACGCCGAGGTGCGCCATGCCGACGGCGCCGCCGGCCTGCCTGGCGAGGCGCCGTTCGACGCGATCGTGCTGTCGGGCTCGGTGGCCGAGCTGCCACGCGCGCTGCTCGAACAGCTCAAGGTCGGCGGCCGGCTGGTCGCGATCGTCGGCGACGAGCCGGTGATGCCGGCGGTGCTGGTCACGCGCCGCGGCGCCGACGGCTTCGAGCGCGTCGAGCTGTTCGACACGGTCGCCCCGCGCCTCGAAGGCTTCCCCGAGCCTTCGCGCTTCAGCTTCTGAGCGGGTCGGGGCATGCGGGCCGCCCACTCGTGCGCCGCGCGTGCCCGCCCGCTCGCGCCGCCGCGTCCCCTGCCGCTTCGTCCCCTGCCGAGGAAGACCTGATGCCCCTGCGCCCGCCCCTGCACCACCGCATCGCGCTGCGCGCCACCGCCTTCCGGCCGCTCGCGCTGGCGGCCCTGCTGCTGGGCGTCGCCGGCGCCGCGCCGGCGCAGAGCCTCCAGGCCCTGTACGACGCCGCGCGCGGCTATGACGCCACCTACCTGGCCGCCCGCGCCCAGGCCGAGTCGGCAGGCCACCAGTACGAGCGCGTCAAGGCGCTGCAGCGGCCGACGGTCGCGCTCGGCGCCGGTCTGACGCGCAACCTGTCGGACTCGCCGAATGCCGACGCCTACTACAGCAGCCGCTCCGAGGTCGGGGTGAACGCACGCCAGCCGCTCTACAACCGCGGCAATGCGCTGACGATCGACCAGGCCGAGCGCTCGCTGCAGTCGGCCCAGGCCGATCTGGCGCTGGCCGAGCAGGACCTGATCGTGCGCCTGACGCAGGCCTACTTCGACGTGCTGGCCGCGCAGGACACGCTCGGCACCGCGCAGGCCAACAAGGCGGCGATCGTCGAGCAGCTCGCGTCCGCGAAGCGCAACTTCGAGGTCGGCACCGCGACGATCACCGACACCCGCGAGGCCCAGGCACGCCACGATCTCGCCCTGGCGCAGGAGATCGTCGCCGAGAACAACCTGCGCACCGCGCGCGTCGCGCTCGACCAGCTGGTCGGCACGACGGGCGTCGCGCCACGCCCGCTGGCCACGCCGGTGCAGCTGCCCGGCATCGCGCCGGCCGATGCCGAGGCCTGGGTCGCGCAGACCGCCGCCTCGCCGAACATCCGCCGCGCCCAGCTCGCCTACGACGTGGCCCAGCTCGAGACCGGCAAGGCGCAGGCAGGCCACCTGCCGACGGTCGACCTGGTGGGCAGCTACGGCAAGTCGCGCAACGACAACGTGGTCGGCCGCGCGCAGGCCGTCGCCGCGCTGCAGGGCAACTTCACCAGCGGCAGCGTCGGCATCGAGCTCAACCTGCCGCTGTTCTCGGGCCATGCCGTCAGCAACCGCGTCAAGGAAACGCTGGCGCTGGAGGAGAAGGCGCGCAACGACCTGGAGTTCGCGCGCCGCAGCGTGACGCGCACGACCCGCCAGGCCTTCCTCGCGGTGCAGTCGGGCGAGGCCTCGGTGCGCGCCCTCGAGGCCGCCGAAGCCTCGAGCCAGCTCGCGCTCGAGGCCACGCAGCTCGGCTACAAGGTCGGCGTGCGCGTCAACCTCGACGTGCTCAACGCCCAGACCCAGCTCTACACGACGCGGCGCGACCTCTACAAGGCGCGCTACGACGTGGTGCTCGGCCAGCTGCGCCTGAAGCAGGCGGCCGGCACGCTGCAGCCCGAGGACGTGAGCAACGTCAACCGCCTGCTGGCGCCCTGAGCTGCCGCGGGAGGCGTGTCGTCCGCCAGGACGACGACCGGGCCGGGCCGATGGGCGCCCCGCGCGCGCGACACCCACCGGCCGAGACACGGTACCGCCCTCGCGGAGCGCACCCTGACGCGGCTGCCGCCCCGCCGCTCAGGCCGCGGAGCTGCGCAGCGCCTCGCGCACCAGCTCGTCGAGGCGACCGGTGATCTGCGTGAGCTCGCCGGACACCACCGCGAACTCGCGCCCGGCGGCGCCGGCGCGCGCCGCGATCACCTGGGCGTTGAAGGACACGATGCGCGCCTGCTTGGCGATCGCCTCGATGTCCTGCATCACGCGCGTCATCTGCTTCTTGGCCTGGGCGGCATGCCGCTTGGCCAGGTCCTCGTAGACCTGGGTCAGGCGGTTGAGCACCGCCAGCAGCGGCGTCGCGCGCTCGACCAGCTCGTCGACCAGCGCGGCCGCGCCGCGTGACGCGTCGCGGATCGCCTCGAGCGCGCGCTCGGCCAGCGCGATGAACGCGCCGATCGCCGCATCGGCACCGTCCGGGCCGAAGTGGGCCTCCTGCAGCGCGTCGCAGAACAGGCCGGGTGACTGCGCATCGCCCTGCACCAGCGACGCATGGGCGCCACGGAAGGCCTGCAGCGCCGCCTCGGCCAGCCCGAGGGCATCGGCGCGTCCCTGCAGCGCCAGGCTCGCATAGAGCACCACCCGCTGCGAGGTGAAGCGGCGGCGGCCGGACAGGTTGATCAGGATGCCGTAGACCTCGCCCGAGGGCGGCGCCCCGGACACCGGACCGGGGCCGCGACGGTGCGTGGGGACCCGCAAGGGGTGCAGCATGGAAAGGCTCCGTGAGTTGCATCACGGCCGCAGTCCCCGACACGGGGCAGACGCAGCCGCGCCTGCCCTGCCTTAGCAGCCTCCATACCAGCACGCGCAGCCCACCACTGCCGCGACCTCGCCTCGCACACCGACGGGATCGGCTTGCATCGCCCCGGTCGCTCGCCAATACTGACAGCGTCACCCGCCGCGTCCCGACACCATGCCACGCGCCTGTCGCGCCAGCCTCGTCGCCGTCCTGGCCGGCCTGCTGGCGGCCTGCGGCGGCGGCGATGCCCCCGAGGCACGCGCCGCACGGCGGCTGCAGATCGAGGCGGCGATGATGGCCGAGGCGGCGCGGCGCGAGACACCGGCCTACGCCTGCCTGCGCAGTGCCTCGACTAGGCTCATGGCCGCCGGGGCCACGCCGGCCGGCACGACGGTGGACTGCCTGGCTGGCGTCTACCGCGGCAAGACAAGCCGGGGCGATGGCTGCGTGCTCGAGATCGGCGCCAACGCCGGACGGTTCCAGTTCCAGCTCGAAGGCACCACGCTGCACATCGGCACCGACACGCCGGCCGACGGGCGCGCCGGGAGCGTGCGGCGCCATGCCATCGAACGCGCGGAGGTGGAGTCGGACCAGATCGGCCTGCGCCTGCTGCGCAGCAGCGGCGGCGCGGCGTCGAGCGTCGTCGAGACCGTCGTCGTCTCCGGCGGGCGCCGCGCCTCCGGCACCGCGGACCTCACCAGCGTCGTCTACGAGCGCGTCGCCGGCCAGAGCGTGCGGATCAGCCGCTGCTTCTTCGACGGTTGAGGCGGGCACGGGCCGCGACGCCCGGGGGACGATCGACGGCCCCCTAGAAAGCAGGCCGCATGGGCGCTGGCAGCGACTAAATTGAAACGGACTGTCACTGACGGCAGTCGCCCGACCGCGCGCTCAAGTCGATGTGCGTGCGATGGCTTGGGAACCACGGCCGGCAACAGGCACGGCGCCCGCTACATGGCGCCGCGTGTATGGACCGTGCGAGCGAGGGGACAAGCCATGAGACACAAGGGCATCAAGGGCGTGCTGGTCGGCGCGCTGGTGGTACTGAACGGGCTGCTGGCGCCCCCCGCGTGGTCGGTGCACGACAGCAGCACCTTCGAGCTGGACGGCAACGTGCTCGATGCACCAGGGACGCTGGGCGACGACTGGAGCACCGTCAACTTCAACGGCGGCGCCTCGAACATCCTCGCGCGCACCAACGTGAAGGCCGATGCCGCGCCGGCATCGATCTTCTCCGGCGGCGGCTCGAAGGACGATCTCGACCTGAATGGCCCGCTGTCCGGTGCCGGTGGCTGGAAGTGGAAGAACGGCTCGGTCCCGGACAAGGACGACATCACCAACGCCTACGCCGTGGCCTACAACGTCAACGGCGACCTCGTCATCTACGCCGGCGCCGACCGCTTCGACAACAGCGGCGACGCCTTCATCGGCTTCTGGTTCTTCCAGGACCAGGTCGGCACCAGCGGCGCGACCAGCGGCGGCTTCACCGGCCAGCACCGGGTCGGTGACGTGCTCGTGCTCGCCAACTTCACCGGCGGCGGCACGACGGTGAACATCGAGATCCTCGAGTGGGTCGGCAGCGGCGGCAACGTCAACGGCACGCTGCAGCGCATCGCCGGCGGCCCCGGCGGCACGCCGGCCACCTGCGGCAGCTCGGCGAACGACAACTACTGCGGCATCGCCAACGTCACGGGCGGCGAGACGCCGAACTGGACCTATCTGTCGAAGGACAACACCTCGTCCTTCCCGGCAGCGACCTTCTTCGAAGTCGGCATCAACATCTCCAAGGTGTTCGCGGCCGCCGGCGCCGGCACGACGCCCTGCTTCTCGTCCTTCATGGCCGAGACGCGCTCGTCCTCCTCGGTCAGCGCCGTGCTGAAGGACTTCGTGCTCGACAGCTTCCCGGTCTGCGGCATCGAGGTGACCAAGCAGTGCATCAACCCGGTGCTAGCCTCGAGCACGACCGTGGGCTACACGGTCGAGGGCATGGTCCGGAACACCGGCTTCGGCACGCTGACCAGCGTGGCCCTGAGCGATGCGCCACGGCCGCTCGGCACGACGACCTACCACGCCTGCACCGCCGGCGGCCTGCCGACGGGAAGCGCGATCTCGTTCAGCGGCACGCTCAACGCGCTCACGTCCGTCTGCTACCGATCGAGCATCGTCACCCCGGTCAACGGCGAGGATGACACGATCACGGCCACCGCGAGCACCGGCAGCGCGACGGTCTCGGACACCGCCACCGCGGACTGCCCGAACCTGCAGCTTTCGCCGGCCATCGACGTGACGAAGCTGTGCAGCGCGACGCTGACCCAGCTGTCCGGCCATCTCGCCGTGCGGATCAACGTCGAGGGGACCGTCTGCAACATCGGCGACACCGCGCTGACGAACGTGAACGTCGTCGACAACACGATCAGCGGCAATCTCGTCACCAACGCGAGCCTGGCGATCGGAGCGTGCCGGAACTACACCGGCTTCTACCTGCCGGCCAGCGCGCAGAACAAGGACTCGCCGCTGCAGACGACGCTCGACCCGGGTCTGGCCAAGTTCACCGACACGGTCACGGCCACCGGCCTGGCACCGTTCGGCTTCTCGGTCCAGCCGGACACGGCGACCGCCGAATGCACGCTGTGCCCGGGCGGCATCTGCCCGAGCCCGACGCCGACCAGCAGCACCTTGCTGAGATCGACGACGCGGTGACACCGCGCTGAGCACAGGGGGCGGGCCCGCCGGGTCCGCCCCCTTTTTGTTTTGGCCGGCCGCTACTGGACGGCGAAGCCGGCCTGCGCGCTCGTCGAACCCGCAGCCGTGCTGGCCGAGCCTTCGAGCTGCCAGCTGCCCACCGGATCGCGGCGACCCAGGCGGTAGCTCGAGGTGGCAACGCCGGAGCCCGAGGTGGTGGCCGACTGCACGACGACCGTGCCGTCGGCCTTGACGAGCCGGAAGCTCACCTTGGCCTTGGCCACCGGCTGGCCGCCGGAGAGGACCGTGGCGCTCATGCGCACCGTGTCGCCCCGCGCATAGATCGTGCGGTCGGTGCTGACGCTGCTGCTGGACAAGACCGCACTCGCGGCCACCGTGTAGCTGCTGCTGGCCGTGGCGCCGTAGCCGGCCGCGTCGCGGTGGAGCGCGGTGATGCCGACGGTGTAGGTGCCAGCTGCGGCGCTGCCCGCCGACGTGATCGACACAGGCACGGCCACCGTCGCACCCGGCGCCAGGGTCAGCGTCGTGCTCGCCAGCGCGGCACTCCAGCCGCCCGGCAGCTGCGGCTGCAGATCGAAGCCGGCCGCGGCGCAACCGGCCGAGTCCGCGTTGCGCACGTTCAGCGTGTAGCCGACGGCCGTGCCGGCCGCCACCGACGCGCCGGCCGCGCCGAGCGACAGCGTCGGGTTGGCCCGCACGCAGCTCGTGGAGGCGCTCAGCGTCACCCGGACCGCAGCGCGGTCGGTGGCCAGGCTCTCGAGGTTCACCGACACGCCGGCGGCACTGTCGGTGAACACCTGCCCGTAGGTCAGCGCGGCATCGCCCATGTCGAAGGTGGGCACCGTGCCGGGTGTCATGTCGAGCAGGTAGCTGCTGTTGCGGTCGCCCTCGGTCGCGACGCGCACCAGCAGCCCATTGAGCAGGTTCGAGGCGTAGACCCCCGCCAGCGCCCCGTCGTAGCCGAGCGGCTGGCGGAACTCGACGTAGTACCAGGTGCGCGCGCCGGTGAGCGGATCGACGCCCTTGGGGATCTTCAGCGCCTTCGCCTCGGCGGTCGCGCTCTCGTAGGCGCCGATCGCGTAGGTCCCGGTCGCCGTGACCGTCGTGATCTGCTGCGCCGCACCGCCACCGAGCCAGCCGAGCCGCTCCTTGTGGAAGGCGCCGAAGTGACCCGCCGTGGTGTTGCCCATCACGTCGGCCACGTCGCCGTACTCCTGCGCCGTGCAGGTGCTGCCGAGCGGGGTCGCGTCGCAGTCCGACGCGTGGGCGTGCTGCAGGCCGAAGTTGTGGCCCAGCTCGTGAGCGACGACCTTGAGCTCCAGCCGGCCGTTGATCCACACGTCGCCGGTGGACCCGCCGACCGTGCCGACCCCCGACCAGCCGCAGGCGGCGTTGCGCGGGAACACGTAGACGAGGCGGCTGTAGGGACTCAGATCGATGCCGGCCACCGCCGCCGCCTGCTTGGCGGCCGCGGCGATGTCGCTGGTCAGGCAGCTGCTGGCCATCGGCAGGGTCAGCCAGCCGAAGGCGCTGCCGGTCAGCCAGGTGCGCTGGAAGGAGTTCTCGCGGTAGTAGCCGCTGGTCTGCGCGAACACGACATCCTGCGCCTGCGCCAGCGTGTAGGGCTGGGTGGTGTTGTCCTGGAAGTTCACCAGCAGCACGCCCACGCGCTGCTCGCCGCTGGTGCTGCTCGTCGGTGTCGCCAGCACGGTGACCGAGCCGCTGTCGCTGCCATCGAGCGCCATCACGCCGGCCGTGCGGACCCCGCGCACGCGCAGCCGCGTGCCGCTGACCCAGGCGGGGCGCCGGCCGCTGACGCGCAGCTCCAGCCGGCCCTCGGCCGTGTGCAGGAAATGCCGCGTGCGGCTGCTGGCCGGGTAGTCCTCGACCAGCACCTCGAGCCGGCCCTCGGCCACGGAGGCCGCGGCCGCCGGGGTGGCCGGCGCCGCGGCGGCCGACCAGGCCAGCGCCAGCGCGCCCATGCCGATCGCGAGCCGGCGCACCAGCGCGCCGATGCGGTGCCGCCAACCCATGTCGCCGTGGCCGTCCGCCACCCGACCCGACGCGCCCGACCGCGTGCTCTTCAACCTATCGCTCACAGGAAACCACCCTCGTTGTCCGCCCCGCGCACCCCGGGACGGAGGACCCTCAAAAAAGCCGCGAGGCGGTCAGGCCGCCTCGCAGTGATGCGCAATGTACTGACAGACTAGGGGGTGGAAACGGCGGCAATCGGCCCATGAAAGCCGCGATCGGCCCTCATCTCGCAGCGAAGTTACCGACCGCAAGCGGCTGTACGCGCCGGCCTCCCCGGGGCCCCGGACCCGGCCACGCGGCC
>DATMJX010000014.1:0-5590 GCA_035553715.1 Methylibium sp. | reverse complement strand
GCCCAGCACCTCGTGGAGCAGCGCGGCCTTGGCCCCGTCGATCCCGAGCCGGCTCTTCAGATGGGTCGCGAGCGAGCGGCTGCCGCGCGGCCGCGCCACCTCGGCGGCGACGAAGTCGGCGCTGCGGTCGGGCAGCAGGTCCAGCGTCAGCGTCGCCTGCCCGGTCGCCGCGATCGCATCGCGCAGCTGGGCCGAGGCGGCGTAGACGAGGCTGCCCTCGATGCCGGTCGCGGTCAGCACGAATTCCCCCTGGCGCTCGAAGCGCCGGCCGTCGGGTGCGTCGAAGCGCAGCACGACGGGTTTGATCGGCGCGCCCGCATGGCGGCTGCGCAGGAAGTCGCTCCAGCCGACGTCGAAGCCGCAGTTCGACGGCGCCAGCGGGGCGAACTCGACCCCGGCCGCCGCGAGCCACGGCAGCCAGGCGCCGTCCGAGCCCAGCCGCGCCCAGCTGCCGCCGCCCAGGGCCAGCACGGTGGCGTCGGCCTCGACCGACGCCAGGCCGTCCGGCGTCGCGAACCTCAGGCGGCCGGCCTCGTCCCAGCCCTGCCAGCGCCAGCGCTGCTGGAACCGCACGCCGGCCTCGCGCAGCCGGTGCAGCCAGGCGCGCAGCAGCGGCGCGGCCTTCAGGTCCTTCGGGAAGACGCGTCCGGAGCTGCCGACGAAGGTCTCGATGCCCAGCCCGGACGCCCAGGCCCGCAGGGCCGCAGGGTCGAAGGCGCGCAGCAGCGGCTCCAGCGCCGCGCGGCGCGCGCCGTAGCGCGCCAGGAAGGGCTCGAGCGGCTCGCCGTGCGTGAGGTTCAGCCCGCCCTTGCCGGCCAGCAGGAACTTGCGGCCGACCGAGGGCATCGCGTCGTAGACGGTGACCGTGGCACCGCCGGCCGCCAGCGTCTCGGCGGCCATCAGCCCGGCCGGGCCGGCGCCGATGACGGCGGCCCTCATCGGCGCCTCGCGGTCGCCGACGGTGCGGGAGAGGAACACGGGGGCGTGGGCATGGGCGGCGCAGTGTGCCACCGAACGCCCGAGGCGACCGCGCGGGACCCCGCCCGGGCGGCGGTTCACGCGAGCCTGACGCGCCGCGTGCCGGGATGGCGGCTCCGGGGCCGCGAGACGAGCGGCACCGGCCGTTCGAGGATGCTCACGGCCGGGCGCCGCTCAATCCGATCCCGGCGTCCCCTGCAGCGTCCGCAGCGAGCGCGCCCCGGTGGGCAGGGCGCGCTGGTACTTGAAGGTACCGGTCGCGTGCGCGCACAGCGACTCGTCCTCGGCGTAGAGGCTCGCCTCGCAGAACGCCAGCGTCGCCGTGCGCGACAGCAGCCGGCCGCGCGCCGTCAGCCGGCCGAGACCGGGACGCATGAAGCTGGTCTTCATCTCGATCGTCACGACGCCGGGGCCCAGGTCGCGGCGGTGGCGATGGACGCTGCGCGCCGCGTGCGCCATCGCCGCATCGAGCAGCGTCATCGTGACGCCGCCGTGCGCCACACCGAAGGAGTTGCCGTGCCGATCGGTCAGCGTCAGCGCGAGCTCGGCCTCGCCATCGCCGAGGCCGATCAGCTCGATGCCGAGCGACTCGACGAAGGGAACGCGTACCGGAAAGTCCATCCGTGCGGCCCGTCGCTCACCTTCCGCCGGCGCGGCGCGACGCCAGGCTCACGGCCGGGCGAAGTCGAGCACGCGGCGCTCGCTGCGCAGCGTGCCGAGCTCGGCCGCCACCGCCTGGTGGTGCGGGTGCTTCTGGTAGGCCTCGAGGGCCGCCGCATCGGCGAACACCGACACCAGCGCGACGTCGACATTGGCCTCGAGTGCATCGCTGCGGATGCCGACTTCGAAGGCGTGGATGCCCGGCACGACCTGGGCGCAGGTGTCGAGCAGCGCCTTGAAGCGCGGGGCGTCGGCCGGGTTCTTGAGGGTCCAGAGAACGATGTGGTGGATCATGGTCAGCGGTCTTCGCGGTCAGCAGGGGAGGAGTCGTCGGGGCGGCGCGAGCGCCACCAGAAGGCGCCGACGCCGCCGGCCATGACGGCCAGGCCGGCCAGCACCAGCAGCTGGCCCAGGGCCGGCGTGCCGGCGCGTGTCCACAGGCCGATCATCAGCAGCAAGGCGCCGCCATAGATCAGCCGCCAGACGAGGGTTTCGAGGGTGGAGTTTTTCATGGTGTGACGGGTCGGGGCGCCGAGGCTACACCAGACGCGCCCGCGTTGGGCGGACGACGAAGCCCTGCGCCCGCCCCGACCCGGCCCAGGCCCTAGACTCGTCGCCATGAATGCCGCCCGCGAAGCGATCGACCTGGACCCGCCGCTGCGCTGGCGCGCCGGCTATGCCGCGCTGGGCCCGGCCTTCTACACGCGCCTGACGGCGCAGCCGCTGCCGCTGCCGCAGTGGGTCGCGACCAGCGCCAGCGCCGCCGCGCTGCTCGGCTGGCCCGCGGACTGGGCCGACGAGCGTGCGCTGCAGGCGCTCTCCGGCGGCCCGGCCTGGCCTGGGGCCGAGCCGCTGGCGACCGTCTACAGCGGCCATCAGTTCGGTGTCTGGGCCGGCCAGCTCGGCGACGGCCGGGCGCTGCGGCTCGGCGAGCTCGACACGCCCGGCGGCCCGATCGAGCTGCAGCTCAAGGGCGGCGGGCTGACGCCCTACTCGCGCATGGGCGACGGCCGCGCGGTGCTGCGCTCCTCGATCCGCGAATTCCTGTGCTCGGAGGCAATGCACCACCTCGGCATCCCGACGACGCGCGCGCTCGCGGTGATCGGCTCGCCGCTGCCGGTGCGGCGCGAGACGGTCGAGACCGCCGCGGTCGTGACCCGGCTCGCCCCGAGCTTCGTGCGCTTCGGGCACTTCGAGCATTTCGCCCACCACGGCCACCCGGTCGAGCTGCGCGCGCTGGTCGATTTCGTGATCGACGCGCACTACCCGCAGTGTCGCGAGGCGGCGAACCCCGGCGCGGCGCTGCTCGCCGAGGTCTCCCGCCGCACCGCCGAGCTGCTGGCCGGCTGGCAGACGGTCGGTTTCTGCCATGGCGTGATGAACACCGACAACATGTCGATCCTCGGCCTGACCATCGACTACGGGCCCTTCGGTTTCCTGGATGGATTCGACCCCGGCCATGTCTGCAACCACTCGGACCACCAGGGCCGCTACGCCTATGCGCGCCAGCCCAACGTCGCGTACTGGAACCTCGGCGCGCTGGCCCAGGCCCTGCTGCCGGCGATCGCCGGCGACGCGGAGATCGACGAGGGCGTCGCCGAGCAGGCCGCCGAGGCGCTCGAGGCCTACCGCGAGCGCTTCCCCGCGGCGCTGACCGAGCGCTGGCGCGCCAAGCTGGGGCTGCGCGAAGCCCGCGAGGAGGACCGCGCGCTGCTCGACGACTGGCTCAAGCTGCTGGCCGCCGAGCGAGTCGACTACACGATCGCCTGGCGCCGCCTGGCGGGCTTCCGTGCCGCCGACCCTGGTCCGGTGCGCGATCTCTTCCTCGAGCGCGCCGCCTTCGACGCCTGGGCGCAGCGCTATGCCGCGCGGCTGGCCGCCGAGGGCAGCGCCGACGCCGAACGCGCCGCGCGCATGGACCGCGTCAACCCGAAGTACGTGCTGCGCAACCACCTGTGCGAGACCGCGATCCGCGCCGCCCAGGCGGGCGATTTCACGGAAACGCAGCGCCTGCTGCAAGTTTTGGAGCGTCCCTACGACGAACAGCCCGAGTGGTCGGCCTATGCCGACTTCCCGCCCGACTGGGCCCGTTCGATCGAGGTGTCCTGTTCATCATGAGCGACTACAAAGTCAAGAAGTCCGACGCCGAGTGGCGTGCCCAGCTCGACCGCACGCAGTACGAGGTGACCCGCCACGCCGCCACCGAGCGCGCCTTCACCGGCAAGTTCTGGGACCACTGGCAGGCGGGCCGCTACCGTTGTGTGTGCTGCGGCGCCGAGCTCTTCGCCGCCGACACCAAGTTCGACGCCGGCTGCGGCTGGCCGAGCTACTGGCAGCCGGTGCGCGCCGAGATCATCGAGCGCGTGGTCGACCGCAGCCACGGCATGGTGCGCATCGAGGTGCGCTGCCGGGACTGCGGCGCCCACCTCGGCCATGTGTTCGACGACGGCCCGGCGCCGACCGGCGAGCGCTACTGCATCAATTCGGCCTCGCTGGCCTTCGACCCCGAGCCGGAGGCCGGCGCATGACGGGCGCCGCAGCACCGGATGCGGTCGCCGTCGAGGCCGCGCTGCGCGAGGCCCTGGCGCCGCTGGTCCTCGAGGTGGCCGACGACAGCCACCTGCACGCCGGTCACGCCGGCGCCCGCGAGGGGCGCCATTTCAGCGTGCGCATCGTCAGCCCGCGCTTCGCCGGCCTGTCGAGGCTGGCACGGCATCGCCTTGTGTATGATGTTTTGGCCCGGTGGATGCCGCGCGGCATCCATGCCTTGGCGCTGACCGCGCTGACGCCGGATGAGGCGCTGCCGCCGGGTTGAGCACCGCGGCCTTGCCGCTCCCGCCCTATCCGAGGTTCCACCCTTGAAGCATTACCCCTCTTTCGCCGCCCGCCTGTCGTCCATCGCCATGGCCGCGGCCCTGTTCGCCCCGGCCATCGCCGCGGCCCAGAACATCGCGATCGTCAATGGCAAGGCCGTCCCCAAGGCCCGCGTCGACACGCTGATGGATCAGGTGAAGGTCCAGGCCCAGAACGCAGGCCAGCAGCTGCCCTCGGACATCGACAAGCGCATCCGCGACGAGGTGGTGCTGCGCGAAATCCTGGTCCAGGAAGCCGAGCGGCGCGGCCTGGCCGCCAGCCCGGCCTACCGTGCGCAGATGGAACTCGCGCGCCAGGGCATCCTGCTGAAGGAGCTCACCGCCGACTTCCGCAAGAAGAACCCGGTCACCGAGGCGGACCAGCACGCCGAGTACGACAAGTTCAAGGCCCAGTCCAGCGGCGAGAAGGAATACCGTGCGCGCCACATCCTCGTCGAGAAGGAAGACGAGGCGAAGGCACTGATCGCCCAGATCAAGGGCGGCGCGAAATTCGAGGACGTGGCGGAGAAGTCCAGCAAGGACACCGGCTCGGCGCAGAACGGCGGCGACCTCGACTGGGCCGACCCGAGCGGCTTCGTGCCCGAATTCTCGAAGGCGCTGACCTCGCTGGCCAAGGGCGCGATGACCGAAACGCCGGTGCAGACCCAGTTCGGCTGGCACATCGTGCGCCTCGACGATGTGCGCGAAGTGCAGCTCCCGGCCTTCGACGAGGTCAAGTCGAAGATCGCCGAGCGCCTGGAACAGCAGAAGCTCACGGGCTTCCGCGACGGCCTGAAGGCCAAGGCCAAGACCGACTACAAGTTCGAGTGAGTCACGGGCTGACCCGTTGAAAAGGCGCCCCGCGGGGCGCCTTTTTGCTGGCGCCCCGGCCGTCGCGAGACGCCTGGCTCACGCGCGGCCGCGGAGTTGCATCCAGGCCATCAGCGCACCGATCAGCAGCGGCTGGTGCAGCATGTAGAAGCTCAGGCTCCAGCGTCCGAGCACGGCCAGCGGCGCAAGCGGCGCCGGCAGCGGGCCGCCCAGCCAGCCGGGCCTCCGCTCGATCACCCAGCGCCCGGCAGCCAGCCCCCACCACAGCA
>DATMJX010000013.1:0-12089 GCA_035553715.1 Methylibium sp. | reverse complement strand
GCCGGAGATCACGCCCCCGCCCACGGCGGCCCCGGCGATCACGACCACGCCGGAGCCCCCGAAGGTCGAGCACAAGATCGAGCCGCCGCCGCCGGCCCCGGTGCCGGCGCCGCCGGCTCCACCGGCCGGGCCGGTCAACATCGGTGTCGTCTGTCCGAAGCAGGTGAAGCCGGAGATCCCGCGCAAGGCCCTGCAGGACGGCATCTCGGGCGTCGTGCGGGCCGAGGCGCGCATCGTCGACGGGGTCGTCAAGGAGGTGCGCGTGCTGTCGGGGCCGCGCGTCTACCACGCGAGCGTGCGCGCGGCGATGCTGCAGTACCAGTGCCAGAGCAGCGGCGAGGTGACCGCGCTGCAGGAGTTCGAGTTCAAGGTCGAGTGAGCGGCCCCGCGGCCGCCCGCCGGCTCAGGCCGCGATCGCGTCGAGCAGCTCGCTCTCGATCGCGAGCTGCTGCCGGTTCTGCTGCAGCGACGGCCCATCGATCAGGAAGGTGTCCTCGACGCGCTCGCCCAGCGTCGTGATCTTGGCGAGCTGCAGGTTCAGCTTGTGCCGCTCGAGCACGCGCGCGATCGCGTAGAGCAGCCCCGAGCGGTCGCTCGTCGAGATGCTGAGCAGCCAGCGCTGGGCGCGCTCGTCGGGCTTGAGCAGCACGCGCGGCGTGATCGGGAAGGACTTGACGCGCCGCGAGAGCCGACCGCGCCGCGGCTCCGGCAGCGGCCCCGCGTGCGCGAGCGCCTGCGCGAGCTGGGTCTCGACGAGCGAGATCAGGTCGCGGTAGTTCAGGTCCTCGTCGTCCTCGACATGCGGGGACACGACCTGGAAGGTGTCGAGCGCGTAGCGCCGCGTCGTCGTGTGGATCTTGGCGTCGAGGATGCTGAACGCCGCGCTGTCGAAGTAGCCGCAGATGCGGGCGAACAGATCGCCGCGATCGGGCGCGTAGACCAGCACCTGCAGGCCTTCGCCGACGCTGGACGGGCGTGCGCGCACGATCGGCTCGGGCGTGTCGACGTGGCGTGCCAGCGAGCGCGCGTGCCAGGCGATCTCGCCGGCGTCATGGCGTGCGAAATAGCTGAGCTCGAGCGTGTTCCACAAGGCCTGCTGCACGCCCGCCGGCAGCGAGTAGAGGTTGAGGGCGTGCAGGGCTTCCTGCTTGCGTGCCTCGACCTCCGCGTCGGCATTGGGCTTGGCCCCGCCGAGCGCGCGCAGCGTCGCGCGGTACAGGTCCTCGAGCAGCTTGCCCTTCCACGCGTTCCAGACCTTGGGGCTGGTGCCGCGGATGTCGGCCACGGTCAGCAGGTACATCGCCGTCAGCGTGCGCGTGTCCCTGACCTGCGCGGCGTAGGCCTCGATCACCGCGGCGTCGCTCAGGTCCTCCTTCTGCGCGATGCGGCTCATCGTCAGGTGGTTCTTGACGAGGAACTCGATCAGCTGGGCGTCCTCGCGCTCGATGCCATGGTCGCGGCAGAAGCGCCGCACCTCGGTGGCGCCGAGGTCGGAATGGTCGCCGCCGCGGCCCTTGGCGACGTCGTGGAAGAGCGCCGCGACGTACAGCACCCAGGGGCGGTCGAACTGCGCCGCGAGCTGCGAGCAGAACGGGTACTCGTGGGTGTGCTCGGGGATGAAGAAGCGCCGCACGTTGCGCATCACCATCAGGATGTGCTGGTCCACGGTGTAGACGTGGAACAGGTCGTGCTGCATCTGCCCGACGATGCGCCGGAACACCCACAGGTAGCGCCCGAGCACCGAGGTCTGGTTCATGAGCCGGAAGGCGCGCGTCTGCCCGCCGCCCGGGTGCTGCAGGATCTGCATGAACAGCCGCCGGTTCACCGGGTCGCGGCGGAAGGCGCCGTCCATGACCGCGCGCGAGTTGTAGAGCGCGCGCAGCGTGCGCGCCGACAGGCCCTTGATGCCGAGCCCCTCCTGGAAGACCAGGAAGGTCTCGAGCACCGCATGCGGGTCACGCTCGTAGAGGTCGTCGCTCGCGACCTCGAGCATGCCGCCGCGGTCGAGGAACTTGTCGTTGATCGGCCGCATCGGCGCGCCTTGCGTGCCGTTGATCTGCTCCTCGATGTTGAGCATCAGGATCAGGTTGAGCTGCGCCACCGCCTTCGCGGCCCAGTAGTAGCGCCGCATCAGCACCTCGGAGGCGCGCTGCTCGCGGGTGGTCCGGTAGCCGAAGCTCTCGGCGACCGCGGTCTGCAGGTCGAACACCAGGCGGTCCTCGCGCCGGCCCGCGACCATGTGCAGGCGCGCGCGGATCAGCTTCAGCACGCCCTCGTTGCGCTGCACCTGCTTGACCTCGAAGGGGGTCAGCAGGCCGTTGGCGGCCAGCGCGTTCCAGCTCTTGCCCAGGCCGGCCGCGCGCGCCAGCCACATCACCACCTGCAGGTCGCGCAGGCCGCCGGGGCTCTCCTTGCAGTTGGGCTCGAGCGAGTAGGGCGTGTCCTCGTACTTGGTGTGGCGCTGGCGCAGCTCCAGCGTCTTCGCGCGCAGGAAGGCGATCGGGTCGAGCGCCTTCGCATGCGCGGCGCGGAACTGCTCGAACAGCCGGCGCGAGCCGACCAGCAGCCGCGCCTCGAGCAGCGCGGTCTGCACCGTCACGTCGCGCTCGGATTCGGCGACGCACTCGTCGACGGTGCGCACGCTCGAGCCGATCTCCAGGCCGATGTCCCAGCAGGCGGTGATGAAGCCGCCGATCGTGGACTTCAGCGCGTCGTTGTCGTGCAGCGGGTCGCCGTGGGTGGACGGCAGCAGCACCAGCACGTCGACGTCGGAGTAGGGGAAGAGCTCGCCGCGGCCATAGCCGCCGACCGCGACGAGCGCCGCGCCCTTGGGCATCAGCGCGTGCTGCCACAGCAGCAGCAGCGTCTCGTCGACGTGGCGCGCCAGGCCGCGGGTCAGCTTCGACGCCGCCGGCGCCGACGGCCGCGCGGCGCGGAAATGCTCGATCAGCGCGGTCTTGCCGTCGCGAAAGCGCGCGCGCAGCGACGGCAGAGCCGCAACGGGCGTGGGCAGCGCGGCCATCGTGGGTCGCTCAGCCCGCGGCCGGCGGCGGTGGCGGGCTGCCCGGCGAGAGCGTCAGCACCTCGTAGCCGCTGTCGGTCACCAGCACCATGTGCTCCCACTGCGCCGACAGCGAGCGGTCCTTGGTGACGATGGTCCAGCCGTCACCGAGCTCCTTGATCTCGCGACGGCCGGCGTTGATCATCGGCTCGATCGTGAACACCATGCCGGGCCGCAGCTCGTCCAGCGTGCCCGGGCGGCCGTAGTGCAGCACCTGCGGCTCCTCGTGGAACTTCTGGCCGATGCCATGGCCGCAGAACTCGCGCACGACGGAGAAGCCATGGCGCTCGGTGAAGGTCTGGATCGCATGGCCGATGTCGCCGAGGTGGGCGCCCGGGCGGACCTTCTCGATGCCGCGCCACATCGCCTCGTGGGTCAGGGTGCACAGGCGCTTGGCCGCGATCGATCCCTCGCCGACGATGAACATGCGGCTGGTGTCGCCGTGCCAGCCGTCCTTGATCACGGTGACGTCGATGTTGAGGATGTCGCCGCTCTTCAGCGGTCGCTCGTTCGGGATGCCGTGGCAGACCTGATGGTTGATCGAGGTGCAGATCGACTTGGGGTAGGGCGTGTAGCCCTGGGGCGCGTAGTGCAGCGGGGCGGGCACGGCGCCCTGGACGTTGACGATGTGCTCGTGGGCCAGCCGGTCGAGCTGCTCGGTCGTGACGCCGGGCACGACGTGGGCGCTCAGCATGTCCAGCACCTCGGCGGCTAGCCGGCCAGCCACGCGCATCTTCGCGACGTCCTCGGCGGTCTTGATGGGAATCGACATGGGCAGGATTATCCCTCGGCCCCGTAAAATCTAGGGTTTGCGCGAGGGGGCTCCGCCCTCGCGTCCTGCCAGCGCGACCGCGCCTTCCGCCCGCCCCATGACCCAGCCCACGCTCCTCACCTTCGAAGGCGGCAACGCCCTGTCCGAGTTCCGCGCACAGGCGCTGCTGCCGCGGCTGCAGGCCGCCGTGCCGCGGATCACGGCGGTGCATGCGCGCCATGTGCACTGGGTCGCGCTCGACGCGGCACCGGCGCGCGACGCGCTCGACAAGCTCGAGGGCCTGCTGCGCTACGGCGACGCCTATGCCGGCCCGACCGAGGGCGAGCTGATCGTCGTGATGCCGCGCCTGGGCACCGTCTCGCCCTGGGCCAGCAAGGCGACCGACATCGCGCACAACTGCGGCCTGTCGATCCGCCGCGTCGAGCGCGTGGCCGAGTTCCGCCTGACGCTCAAGGGGGGCCTGCTCGGCGGCGCCAAGCCGCTGACGGCCGAGGAGCGCGCGGCGGTCGCCGAGCTGCTGCATGACCGCATGACCGAGAGCGCCGCCTTCGAGCGCGGCGCGGCGCGCCACCTGTTCGATGCCCAGCCGGGCAAGCCGATGGAGACGGTCGACGTGATCGGCGCCGGCCGCGGCGCGCTGGAGGTGGCCAACGTCGAGTTCGGCCTGGCCCTCAGCGATGACGAGATCGACTACCTGGTTGCCGCCTTCACCAGGCTCGGCCGCAACCCGACCGACGTCGAGCTGATGATGTTCGCGCAGGCCAACTCCGAGCACTGCCGCCACAAGATCTTCAACGCCCGCTTCACGATCGACGGGCAGGCGCAGGAACACTCGATGTTCCAGATGATCCGCCACACCCATGCGACCTCGCCGCAGCACACCATCGTCGCCTACAGCGACAACGCGGCGGTCATGGAGGGCGGCACGATCGAGCGCTGGCTGCCGCAGGGCTACACCAACGCGCCGGTCTACGCGAAGCGCGCCGAGACCGCGCATGTGCTGATGAAGGTCGAGACGCACAACCACCCGACCGCGATCTCGCCGCACCCGGGCGCCAGCACCGGCGCCGGCGGCGAGATCCGCGACGAGGGCGCGACCGGCCGTGGTGCCAGGCCCAAGGCCGGCCTCACCGGCTTCAGCGTCTCGAACCTGCATCTGCCCGGCACCGACGAGCCCTGGGAGCGCAGCCCCTACGGCAAGCCCGAGCACATCGCCAGCGCCCTGCAGATCATGACCGAGGGGCCGCTCGGCGGCGCGGCCTTCAACAACGAGTTCGGCCGGCCCAACCTGGGCGGCTACTTCCGCGTGTATGAACAAACCGTCCCCGGCGGGACGGGGGAACAGACCGCCGGCGGCCAGCGCCGCGGCTACCACAAGCCGATCATGATCGCGGGCGGGCTGGGCACGATCAGTGACGGCCAGACGCACAAGATCCCGTTCGGCCCGGGCACGCTGCTGATCCAGCTCGGCGGCCCCGGCATGCGCATCGGCATGGGCGGCGGCGCGGCCAGCTCGATGGCCGCCGGCAGCAACACCGCGGCGCTGGACTTCGACAGCGTGCAGCGCGGCAACCCCGAGATCGAGCGCCGTGCGCAGGAGGTCATCAACCACTGCTGGGCGCTGGGCGAGACCAACCCCATCCTCGCGATCCATGACGTCGGCGCCGGCGGCATCAGCAACGCCTTCCCCGAGCTGGTCCATGACGCCGGGCGCGGCGCGCGCTTCGACCTGCGCAAGGTGCCACTCGAGGAGAGCGGCCTGGCGCCGAAGGAAATCTGGTGCAACGAGAGCCAGGAGCGCTACGTGCTCGCGATCGCGCCGCAGAGCCTGCCGCTGTTCGAGGCGATGGCCTCGCGCGAGCGCTGCCCGTTCGCGGTGGTCGGCGTCGTCACCGACGAGAAGCAGCTGGTGCTGGAAGACGGCCCGGGCGGGGAGCGGCCGATCGACATGCCGATGGACGTGCTGCTCGGCAAGCCGCCCAAGGTGCACCGCGACGTGAAGCGCGTCGTGCGACGCTTCGAGCCAGTGCAGCTGACCGGCGTCGCGCTGCAGCAGGCCGCCTTCGACGTGCTGCGCCACCCGACGGTGGCCAGCAAGCGCTTCCTGATCACCATCGGCGACCGCAGCGTCGGCGGCCTGAGCCACCGCGACCAGATGGTCGGCCCCTGGCAGGTGCCGGTGGCCGACGTCGCGGTCACGCTGGCCGACTACGCCGGCTTGCGCGGCGAGGCGATGGCGATGGGCGAGCGCACGCCGCTGGCCGTCATCGACGCGCCGGCCGCCGGCCGCATGGCGGTGGCCGAGAGCCTCACCAACCTGCTGGCCGCGCCGATCGAGCTGGCGCGCGTCAAGCTCAGCTGCAACTGGATGGCCGCCTGCGGCGAGCCCGGCGAGGACGCGGCGCTGTATGACACGGTGCGCGCGGTCGGCCTGGAGCTGTGCCCGGCGCTGGGCATCAGCGTGCCGGTCGGCAAGGATTCGCTGTCGATGCGCACGCGCTGGAGCGACGGTGGCGAGGCCAAGCAGGTCACCGCGCCGGTCTCGCTGATCGTCAGCGCCTTCGCGACGCTGGCCGATGTGCGCGGCACGCTGACGCCGCAGCTGCAGGCCGGCGACACGACGCTGATCCTGATCGACCTCGGCCAGGGCAGGAACCGCCTTGCCGGGTCGATCCTCGCGCAGACGCTGAACCAGGTCGGCGACGCGGTTCCCGACCTCGACGACCCGGCGCTGCTGAAGCAGCTGGTGGCCGCGATCAACCGCCTGCGCGCCGACGGCCGGCTGCTGGCCTACCACGACCGCTCCGACGGCGGCCTGTGGGCCAGTGTCTGCGAGATGGCCTTCGCCGGCCACCTGGGCGTGTCGCTGAACGTCGACCTGCTCGTCACCGAGGGCGACGGCGTCTCGGACAGCCGCATGGACAGCGGCGACGCGAAGAACTGGGCCACCCAGGTCGGCGCCCGCCGCGAGGAAGCGACGCTGAAGGCGCTGTTCGCCGAGGAGCTCGGTGCCGTGATCCAGGTCCGCACGAGCGAGCGCGATGCGGTGCTGCAGACGCTGCGCGAGGCCGGGCTGAGCCGCCACAGCCATGTGATCGGCAAGCCCAACGGGCGTGGCGTCGTCGAGGTCTGGCGCGACACCAAGGCGGTCTTCAGTGCACCGCTGCGCGACTTGCACCAGGCCTGGGACGAGGTCAGCTGGCGCATCACCCGGCTGCGCGACCACCCCGCCTGCGCCGATGCCGAGCACGCGACGGCGGGCGACCCGGCCGACACCGGCCTCGTCGTCGCGCCGAGCTTCGACGCGACCGAGAACGTCGCCGCCCCCTACCTGGGCCTGACGCGTCCCAAGATCGCGATCCTGCGCGAGCAGGGCGTCAACTCGCAGCTCGAGATGGCCTATGCGATGGACGCCGCCGGCTTCGAGACCTACGACGTCCACATGAGCGACCTGCAGGCCGGTCGCGCGCGGCTCGGGCAGTTCCAGGGCTTCGTCGCCTGCGGCGGCTTCAGCTACGGCGACACGCTGGGCGCGGGCGAGGGCTGGGCGCGCTCGATCCTGTTCAACCCGTCGCTGGCCGAGCAGTTCGCCGCCTTCTTCGGCCGCACCGACAGCTTCGCGCTGGGCGTGTGCAACGGCTGCCAGATGATGGCGGCGCTGGCGTCGCTCATCCCCGGCACCCAGGCCTGGCCGAAGTTCACCCGCAACAAGAGCGAGCAGTTCGAGGCGCGGCTCAGCCAGGTCGAGGTGCTGGAGTCGCCGTCGATCTTCTTCACCGGCATGGCCGGCAGCCGCCTGCCGATCGTGGTGGCCCACGGCGAGGGCTACGCCGATTTCTCGCAGCGCGGCGACCCGAAGGCCGTGCACCGCGCGATGCGCTTTGTCGACTCGAGCGGCCGCGCGACCGAGTGCTACCCGGCCAACCCGAATGGCAGCCCCGAGGGACTGACCGCGGTGACGACGGCCGATGGGCGCTTCACCGCGCTGATGCCGCACCCGGAGCGGGTGTTCCGCCAGGCCCAGCTGAGCTGGACCTCCGGCGAGCTGGCCGCGGCCAGCCCCTGGATGCGGATGTTCGGCAACGCCAGGCGCTGGGTCGGCTGAGGGCTCGCGGGGCTTGGGCCCCGCGGCCGGCCCGGGGCGCAGGCCCGGGCCGGGACCGCGTGCTGCTCACAGACAGGTCGGCGGTGGCTCTGACATGGCCCTCGTGACGAGGACCTGCCGGCGCCGGCGGCTCGGGCCGTGCGGCGACGTGGCGCTGGCGCTTCGACATCCCCGAAGGGGCGACACGACCCCGTCGGACGTTATCGCCGATGGCCGGGTGCGCGGCCGACCGGCTGCTGCAAAGGGGGCGCGGGACGCCGGGGCGAGGCGGTCTGCCGTGGCCGTCGCTGACGAGGTGCTAGGACAGGCCGCCGGGCTCGCCACGCGCCACGAGGCGCTCGAGCCGGTAGCGCAGCGTGTCGCGCGACACGCCGAGCAGCCGCGCGGCCGCGGTCACGTTGTCGCGGCTGAGGGCCATCGCGCGCTCGATCAGGCGACGCTCGGCGCGCTCGAGGTTCAGGTCCTCGTCGGTCGCCGCACCAGCCATCGGCGGCCCCGCCGCCAGCCGCAGGTCGGCCGGCTGCACGAGTGGCGGATCGGCGACCAGCACCGCCTGCTCGATGGTGTTGCGCAGCTCGCGCACATTGCCCGGCCAGCCGTGGCGGCGCAGCGCGGCCTGGGCCTCGGGAGACAGCCGCAGGCCCGGCTTGCGATAGCGCTGGCCGTGCCAGTCCAGGAAGCGGTGGGCCAGCAGCAGGATGTCGTCGCCCCGCTCGCGCAGCGGCGGCACGGCGATCTCGACGATGCGCAGGCGGTAGTACAGGTCGGCGCGGAAGCGCCCCTCGCGCACGCGCTGCTCGAGCGGCTGGTTGGTGGCGCTGAGGATGCGGGTGTCGATCGGCAGCTCGCGCACGCCACCGAGCCGGCGCACGCGCTTTTCCTCGAGCAGCTTCAGCAGCTTGACCTGCGTGCCCGGTTCGGCCTCGCCGATCTCGTCGAGAAAGACGCTGCCGCCCTCGGCGGTTTCGAGCAGGCCGGCCTTGCGCTCGCGCGCGTCGGTGAAGGCGCCGCGCTCGTAGCCGAACAGCTCGGCCTCGATCAGCGTCGCCGGCAGCGCGCCGCAATTGATCTCGACGAAGGGCCGCTCGGCGCGCGCGCCGCCATAGTGGAGCGCGCGCGCGACGAGCTCCTTGCCGGTGCCGGTCTCCCCGGTGATCAGCACCGCCGGCGGCGAGGCGTCGACCAGGTCGCGCTCGGACTGCAGCAGCCGCGTGAGCGTCTGCTTGAGGGCGATCATCGGCGGCGATTCCCCGACGATGGCGTCCAAGCTGCTGAGCCCGGCCTCGCGGCGGCGGTAGTAGTCGACCGTGCTCGCGAGCTGCCGCTGGCGGCCGACGCGCTCGAGCACCAGCTTGAGCTCGCCGAGCGCGACCGGCTTGTTCAGGAAATCGGCGGCGCCGGCCTTCATCGCGTCGACCGCCAGCTCGGTGCTGCCGTGGCCGGTGAGCATGACCACCTGGGTGTCCGGCGCGCTGCGGCGGATCCGACCCAGCGCCTCCAGCCCGCTGAGGCCGGGCAGGTTGTGGTCCAGCAGCACCAGGTCGGGCCGCAGGGCGTCGAGCTGCGCCAGGCCGTCCTCTGCGCTGCCGGCGGCGTGGGCCTCGTAGCCGTGGCGGGCCAGGTAGGCGGCGATGTTGCGCGCCAGCGTGGCCTCGTCCTCGATGATCAGGATCACGCGGTCCATGGTGGCATCAGTGCTCGTCGGCGAGCGGCAGGCGCAGCAGCGCGCGCGTGCCGTGCGGCAGGCGCGGGCGGAGTTCGAGGCTGCCGCCGAGGCGCTCGACCACGCGGCGCGCCAGCGCCAGACCCATGCCGAGGCCGCGCGGCTTGGTGGTGAAGAAGGGGCGGAACACGTCGGCCTGCAGCGCCGGCGCGATCCCCGGGCCGTCGTCGTCGATCTCGATGCACACGCAGTCCGGCTCGCGACGCGCGCGCAGCCCGATCGCACCGCCGTCGGGCGCCGCCTCGACGGCGTTGGACAGCAGCGAGCTCAGCACCTGGCCGAGCAGCACCGCATCGCCGCGTACCGCCGGCAGGCCGGCATCGAGCTCCAGCGCCAGGCGCTGGCCGCGGGCCCGCGCGCCCGCGACGAAGGGCTCGGCCGCGTCGCGCAGCACCGTGGCGGCATCGGCACGGCCGCTCGGCTCGGCCTGACCGCGGGCGTAGGTCAGCAGGGTGCGCACCAGGCGCTCGATGCGCTCGACGTCGCGCACCGTGTCGGCCGTGGCCTCGGGCGACAGGGCGCCGAGCTCGCGCTGCAGCTCGGCCGTCGAGCGGATCGATGCCAGCGGGTTGCGGATGCTGTGGGCTGTCGTCGCGGCGACCTCGCCGATCACGGCCAGCGCCTCGGTCTCCGCCAGCCGCGCGTGCTGCTGGCGCATCAGCGTGCTGGCACGCCGCACGATGCCCAGCGTGGAGACGTAGAGCAGCAGGCCGCCGGCGAGCGTGACGACCCACACGAGCAGGGTGCTCTCGCGCAGGATGGCGTTCAGGCCGCGGGGCACGCGGTAGAGCTCGACCACGCCGATCTGCTCGGACCGCGACTCGTCGCGGATCGGCAGGTAGTTCTCGACGAAGCGGCTGCCGCGCAGCCGCGCGTGCTCGGCCTTGGCCAGCGGCGCGTCCTCGGCCACCGTGCCGTGCTCGATCACCAGCTCGCCGGCCAGCGCGCGGTCAAGCTCCTCGTTGCGCGCGAAGCGCTGGCCGATCAGCGCCGGGTCGGTCGACCACAGCACCTCGCGGTCCATGCCGTAGACATTGGTGCGCAGCACGTCGGGCATGGCGCCGACATGGTCGAGGAACTCGGCGAAGGCGGCACGACGGTCCTCGCTGGCGGCGGCGCGGAAGTCGTCGACCACCGCCTGCGTCGTGACGATGCTCTGCACGAAGTCGCGGCTGAGCTCCGCGTCATGGCGCAGCAGCTGCGCAGCCAGGAAGCTCGAGATCAGCAGCGCCGACAGCACGCTCGCGGTGCCCAGGGCGGCCAGGCTGGCCAGCGAGAACCAGCGCAGCAGCGGGTAGCCGGTATCAGAGGCAGCGGGCATGACGAGGGACGGAGCGCGGGTCGGCCCCATTGTGCCGGCGGGCGTGCCGGCGGGCGCCGCACTCAGTCCGACGCGGCGACGAGCGCGATCTCCTGCCGGCGGGTCTGGCCGGCACGCCACAAGGTCAGCGTCACGCGGTCGCCGGCCTGGTAGCGCTCCAGCAGGCCGAGCATGTCGTCGAAGTCCGCGACCGGCTCGCCGTTGACCGCGGTGATGACGTCGCCGGCGCGGAAGCTGCCATCGGCATTGCGGCTGAAGGGCAGGAGCCCGCCCTTGGCGGCCGGCCCGCCCGGCGCCACGCGCGCCAGCGCCACCCCGGCCGGCAGGCCCAGCACGCGGCCTAGCTGGGGCGGCGCGGCGGTGACGCCCAGCGCGGGCCGCAGCAGCTTGCCGTCGCGGATCAGCCGCGGCACGATGCGGTTGACCTCGTCGACGGGGATCGCGAAGCCGATGCCGGCGCTGGCGCCGCTGGGGCTGTAGATCGCGGTGTTGACCCCGATCAGCCGGCCGGCCGAGTCGAGCAGCGGACCGCCCGAGTTGCCCGGGTTGATCGCCGCGTCGGTCTGGATCGCGCCGCGGATCAGCCGGCGCGTGACCGACTCGATCTCGCGGTTGAGCGCGCTGACGATGCCGCGCGTGAGCGTCTGGTCGAGGCCGAAGGGGTTGCCGATCGCGTAGACCTGCTGGCCGACCAGCAGGTCGCGGCTGCGGCCGATGGGGATCGGTGGCAGCTTCTCGCGCGGCGCGGCGATGCGCAGCACCGCCAGGTCGCGGTCCGGGAAGACACCGACCAGCTCGGCCGGATAGCTGCTCTGGTCCGCCAGCGTCACGCGCGCGGCGTTGCCCCCCTGGATCACGTGGAAATTGGTGACGACATGGCCGCGTTCGTCCCAGATGAAGCCGGTGCCGGTGCCGCGCGGTACCTGGCTGACGTCGGCGGAGAAGAGCTCGCGACCGACCTCGAGCGTCGTGATGTGCACGACCGAGGGCGAGACGGCCTTGAACACGTCGATGTGCTGGCGCTCCTCGGCTGTCAACGGGCCCCGCGACGCCACCGCGCGGGGCTGGGCATCGGGGCGCGGCGTGGCGGCGTTCGACAGCAGGGCG
>DATMJX010000012.1:0-6019 GCA_035553715.1 Methylibium sp. | reverse complement strand
AGATAGCCGGGCGTCGTGTCGACCTCGGCCGGCGCCGGGCCCGGCGCCGGCCGAGGTCGACACGACGCCCGGCTATCTGCGCATGGTCGGCCAGGAGGCCGCCCAGGAGGGCTTCCAGACCGCCGCGCCCTCGCTCGCCTCGCTCGGCCTGACGCCGCGCCAGACCGACGTGCTCGCGCTGCTGCTGCAGGGCAAGCCGAACAAGCTGATCGCGCGCGACCTGAACCTGTCGGTGGAGACCGTCAAGGACCATGTCGCCGCGGTGCTGCGCACGCTGGGCGTGAACTCGCGCACCCAGGCCGTGCTGGCGGTCAGCCAGATGACCCAGCAGGGCGCGGGCGGGCTCGGCGGCTGGCGCCGCCCGGGACGCTGAGCGCGCGGGGCTCCGGCGCGTGAACGCCCCGCTGCAGGCCCTGGCGCCGCACGCCCCCGGCCTGCAGGATCCCGACCCCGAGCTGACCCGCGAGGAGCTGCTCCCCGACACGGTCCACTCGCTGTACCAGCAGACCGGCGTCGCGATCGCCGGCCACCTGCTCGGCGCGGTGGTGGTGGGCGCGCTGTACAACGGCACGGCACCGGCGTCGGTGCTCGGGGGCTGGGGCGGGCTGTTCGCGCTGATCTGGCTGCTGCGGCTCGCGACGCTGCGCCGCTATGCCCTGAGCGAGCACAGCCCGCGCGATGCCGAGCGCTGGCTGCAGGGCTGGAACCTCGGCGCGCTCGCCTGCGGCGCGGCCTGGGGCGCGGCGGTGTGGCTGCTCTACCCGCATGGCCGTCCCCACCAGCAGGCGGCGCTGCTGATCATCGCCTTCAGCTACTGCGTCGGCTCGATCCCGATGCTGGCCACGCAGTACCGGGTGTTCCTGGGCTTCATCAGCCTGGCCTTCGTGCCGACCATCGTGCGTCTCGTCCGCACCGGCGGCGCCGACGAGCTGGTGCTGGCCGGCGTGGTCGGCCTGACCTACCTGATGACCGCGATGCTCGGGCGCTCCTACCGCAACACCTTCGAAGGGGTCATCCACCTGAAGGTGCGCACCGAGCAGCTCGCGGCCCAGCTGCGCCAGGAGAAGTCGGCGGCCGAGGTCGCCCGCCGCGCGGCCGAGGCCGCCAACCGCGCGAAGACGCAGTTCTTCGCCGCCGCCAGCCACGACCTGCGCCAGCCGCTGCACGCGATGGGCCTGTTCGCCGAGGCGCTGCGCGCCAAGAGCCGTGGCGACGAGGAGGTCACGCACCTGGTCAACAGCATCAACAGCTCGGTCGACGCGCTCGAAGGGCTGTTCGGCGAGCTGCTCGACATCACCAAGATCGACACCGGCGGCGTCGAGCCCCAGCCCGAGCATTTCACGCTGCGCGAGCTGTTCCAGCGACTGCGCCTGCAGTACGAGCCGACCGCCTTCGAGAAGGGCCTGGCGCTGCACTTGCGCGGCGCCCATCACGCGGTGCACGCTGATCCGGTGCTGGTCGACCGCATCGTGCGCAACCTGCTGAGCAATGCGATCCGCTACACCGTGGACGGCGGCGTGCTGCTCAGCGCACGGCGGCGTGGCGAGACCGTCGAGCTGCGCGTCTGGGACACCGGCATCGGCATCGCACCGGCCGAGCAGGCACGCGTGTTCGACGAGTTCTACCAGGTCGGCGCGGCCCAGCCGCTCGCCGCCGCCCAGAGCAAGGGGCTGGGGCTGGGGCTGTCGATCGTGCAGCGGCTGGCGCGGCTGATGCAGGCGCCGCTGACGCTCGCGTCGGTGCCCGGCCGCGGCACGGTGTTCACGTTGACGCTGCCGCTGGGCAAGCCGCCGCGGGCCGTGCCGCTGCCGCCGGGCAGCGCGAAGCCGGGCCTCGGGCTGACGCTGGACCACCGCCGCATCGTGATCGTCGAGGACGAGCCGGCGGTGCGCGAGGGGCTGGTCGTGCTGCTGCGCGGCTGGGGCGCGGCGGTCGAAGCCTTCGACACGCTCGATGCGCTGCGGGCCTGGGCCGCGACCGCCCCGCCCGTGCCCGACCTCGCGATCGTCGACTACCGCCTGCCCGAGGGCCGCACCGGCGTCGAGGCGCTGGCCACGCTGCGCCAGGTCTTTGCCGCGCCCCTGCCGGCCATCCTGGTCACCGGCAGCACCATGAGCGGCCACGAGGAGGAGTCGGCCCGGCACGACTTCCATCTGCTGATCAAGCCGGTCGCACCGAACAAGCTGCGGGCGATGATCGCCTTCAAGCTCGGACTGCGCTGAGCCGTCCGGCCCGTTCTCGACGCCCTTGAAGCCCCTCGCCATCGCCGCGATCCGCCTGTACCGTCGCTGGCTGTCGCCGCTCAAGGGGCGCGCCTGCGCCTACCGTGTGCACACCGGGCGCCCGAGCTGCTCGCGGCTCGCGGAACGGGCCATCCGCCGGCACGGCGTGATCGGCGGCATCGGCGTGCTGCAGCACCGGCTGGCGTGCTGCGGCGAGGCCTGGCAGGCCGCGCATGGCGAGCGCCCCGTGCCCGCCTCGCAGCGCGGCTCCTGCGATGTCCCTTGCGATATCCCCTGCGACGGCTCGGAGCTGTCCGGCTGCGACTGCGGCGACTGCGGCTCCGAGCGGCGCCAGCGCAGGGAGCGCCGCTCGCGCGCCTGAGGCATCATCGGCCGGGCCATGCCTGCCCTCCGCCCGCTGCTCCTGGCCGCGCTGCTGCACGGGGCGGCCCACGCCGCCCCGACCGCTTGGATCACCAACCAGGGCGACCACAGCGTGTCGGTGGTCGACCTCGCAACGCAGCGCGTGAGCGCGACCGTGCCGGTCGCGAAGGCGCCGGCCGGCGTGGTCGCGGTGCCGCGGGCCGGCCGGGTGTTCGTCACCGCGCCCGGCGACAACGCGGTGTCGGTGATCGACATGCGCTCGCGCAGTGTCGTGGCGACGCTGCCGGCAGGCGCCGGGGCGGTCGGCATCGACGCCTCGCCCGACGGCCGGCGCGTCTACGTGGCCGACTGGTTCGGCGCCCGCCTGCTGGGCTTCGACACGGCCAGCCTGCGCGAGGTGCTGCACGTGCCGCTCGGCCGCGCACCGGCCGGCGTCGCGGTGTCGGCCGACGGCGCGCAGGTCTACGTGGCCGAGCGTGACGACAACCGGGTCGCGGTGGTCGACGTCGCCACGGCACGCGTGGTCGCGCGCGTGGCGGTCGGCGAGCATCCGTTCGCGCTGCTGGCCGACCCGCCCAGGCAGCGCGTCTACGCGCTCAACGTCTACAGCCACGACCTCAGCGTCATCGATGTGGGCGCGCCGGCTGCGGCGCGCGAGGTCGCGCGTGTCAAGGTCGGCAAGGCCCCCTACGGCGCCGCGCTGGCTGCCGCCGGCACGCGGCTGTACGTGACCAATCAGCGCGACGACACGGTCAGCGTGATCGATCCCGACACACTCGCCTCGGTGCAGACCCTGAGCGGCTTCGGCTACCCCGAGGGCATCGCCTCGGTGGGCGACCGAGTGTGGGTGGTCAACTGGATGGACGAAAATCTCGTTGAACTCGAGGCCGCGAGCGGCAGGCGGCTGCGCAGCGTCACGCTGGGCAGCAACCCACGCGGCTTCGGCGCCTTCGTCGGCGACCCCGCCCCCTGATTCTCTCGACTGGAGACCCCGATGCTGACCCGACGGCTCGCCACGCTGGCCTTGCTCGGCCTCACCACCGGCGCCGCGCTGGCGCACGGCCCGACGCGCCAGAAGGTGGTCGAGAAGATCACGATCGACGCGCCGGTCGAGGCCGTATGGGCGCAGATCAAGGACTTCGACGCACTCGCCAAGTGGCACCCGGCGGTCGAGGCCAGCCCGGCCGACCAGGGCAATGCCGAGGGCTCGGTGCGCGAGATCCGGATCAAGGGCGGCGGCGCGCTGACCGAAACGCTCGAGCGCTACAACGCCGACACCCGCAGCTACAGCTACCGCGCCAAGGACGGTGGCGCGCTGCCGGTGACCAACTACACCTCGACGATCACCGTGAGCGGCGAGGGCAACACCAGCACGGTCGAGTGGCGCGGCGCCTTCTACCGCGGCTTCCCGAACAACGACCCGCCGCCGGAGCAGAACGACGAGGCCGCGGTCCGGGCCGTCACCGGCGTCTACCAGGCCGGCCTGGCCCACCTGAAGCAGTTGCTCGAGAAGAAATAGGCGCGGCGTCCCGCACAGCGCACGGCGGCCTCGGGCCGCCGTTTTTCCTGGCAGGGCCGCCCGCCGGGTGGCGCGCCCCGGGACCGCGACGGTCCCGGCCGCGTGCCGTCAGAACAACAGCAGGCTCAGCCCGTAGGCCAACGCGGCCATCAGGGCCGAGGCCGGGATCGTGAAGATCCAGGCCCAGACGATGCGCCCGGCCACGCCCCAGCGCACCGCGGCAAAGCGCTGCGTCGAGCCGACGCCGACGATCGCGCCGGTGATGGTGTGGGTGGTCGACACCGGGATGCCCAGCGCGCTGGCCAGGAAGAGCGTGATCGCCCCGCCGGTCTCGGCGCAGAAGCCCCCCACCGGCTTGAGCTTGGTGATCTTCTGGCCCATGGTCTTGACGATGCGCCAGCCACCGAACATCGTGCCCAGCGCGATCGCGATGTAGCAGGCCCAGATCACCCACCACGGCGGCAGCGTGTCGCCAGCGGCCACGTAGCCGCTGGCGATCAGCAGCACCCAGATGATGCCGATGGTCTTCTGCGCGTCGTTGCCGCCATGGCCCAGGCTGTACAGCGCCGCGCTGAACAGCTGGCCGCGGCGGAACCAGCGGTCGACGCGCAGCGGCGTCTTGCCGCGCATCAGCCAGGCCACCACGACCATCAGCCCCGAGCCCAGCAGGAAGCCGAGCAGCGGCGACACCAGGATGAAGGACAGCGTCTTGATCACGCCGGCGGCCACCAGCGAATCGGGCCCGGCCTTCGCGATCACCGCGCCGACCAGCCCGCCGATCAGCGCATGCGAGCTGCTCGACGGGATGCCGTAGTACCAGGTGATCAGGTTCCACGAGATCGCGCCGACCAGCGCGCCGCACACCACGTTCGGGTCGACCACGCCGGGCTGCACGATGCCCTTGCCGACCGTGGCCGCGACCGACAGGTGGAACACGAAGATCGCGACGAAGTTGAAGAAGGCCGCGAACACCACCGCCTGCTGCGGCTTGAGCACACCGGTGGAGACGACGGTGGCGATCGAGTTCGCGGCGTCGTGGAAACCGTTCATGAAGTCGAACGCGATCGCCAGCAGCACCAGGGCCGCGACGATCCAGAAACCGAGCTCGACCGAAGCCATCAGGAGTTCTCGAGGACGATGCCTTCGATCTGGTTGGCGACGTCCTCGCAGCGGTCGGTGATCGACTCGAGCATCTCGTAGATGGCCTTGAGCTTGATCAGCTCGCGCACGTCGGGCTCGTTGCGGAACAGCTGGCTCATCGCCGAGCGCATCACGCGGTCGGCGTCGCTCTCGAGGTGGTCGATCTCCTCGCAGGTCTTGAGCGCCGCCTCGACGACGCTGGCGTCCTTGAGCTTGGGCAGCAGCGTCACCGCGTGCTGCACGCGCTCGCAGCAGCGCGCGCTGAGCCGGCCGAGCTCGAGCGTCTCCTCGGTCATGCGGCGCACGTCGTACAGGGTCATCGTCTCGGTCGTGTCCTGCAGCATGTCGAGGATGTCATCCATCGCGTTGATCAGGCCGTGGATCTGCTCGCGGTCCAGCGGCGTGATGAAGGTCTTGTGCAGCAGGCGGTTGACCTCGGCGGTGACCTTGTCGGCCTTGCGCTCGGCGTCGATCACCGTGGCCGCGTGGCGCTCACGCTCGCCGGCATCGGCATAGCTCTCGATCATCGCGTTGAAGGCGCGCGCGCCCTCGACGATGTGGGCCGCATGGCGATTGAACAACTCGAAGAAGTTGCCCTCCTGGGGCAGCAGCTTGCCGAACACCATGAACGCTCCGGATACAAGGACGGCGCCCTGGGTGGCGCCGCTCGGGCGCGATTGTCACATTACTGTCACCCCCCGCCCGGCCGGCCGGTGGCGTGTCAGGCGTGTCAGGCGTGTCAGGCGTGTCAGGC
>DATMJX010000011.1:0-3507 GCA_035553715.1 Methylibium sp. | reverse complement strand
AGGCCCCCGAGGCGGACCTGGGCCGGTGCCCGACGCCGGTGTGCCACCGTCGAGGTAATGTTGCTCATCGGCTCGAGCCCTTCGTTCAGTGCGAGTCCGGGGAAGGCCATCGCGTTGCGGGCTGCCGGATATACGGCGTCGACGGCCGCCATGGCAGCCTGCCGGTGGTCAACGTGCTGGACGAACGAGTTGTTCAGGAAGATCACCTCCGGGTCCATCGCAAGCACGGCGTCCGGCCGGAATCGCCGGATCTCGCGCACGAGCTGTTCACGCAGCGCCAGGTCGTTGTCCAGCGCCCCGTCGGGGCGGTGGAGGAACACGACCGCCTCGTACCCGATCACGGCGGCCGCTGCCCGCTGCTCAGCCTCGCGCAGACGGCCCAGCTCCAGTGGATCTGAGGCAGGGTCATCAGCCCCGGCGTCGCCGCTGGTACAGCAGACGAGCCGGGCGACCGTGCCGGCCCGGACCCAGCGGGCGATGGTGCCGCCGATGCCGAAGTCGGCGTCGTCCGGGTGGGCGACGATCACGAGTGCCCGCTCCGGCCGCTCTTCGTATGACAACCCAGCCGACGGGCTCTCCAGGTTCAAGTTTTCACCCACGACCTTGAATTTGGTGGTGCCCGCAGGCGCCGGACGCTATTAACGAGGCCGGGCTATCACTATCCGAATAGACCGTTGCAAGGGCGTTGCAACTGTGTATGCTTCGCGCCGAGGCATCGCTCGTCTCCCCCCACGGGCGATGCCTCATTTGCCGCCCTCCTCGTCAATGGCAGCGAGCACCTCGTCGGCGTGCTGGTCGGGTTTGACTGATGGCCAGACTCGGCGAACCACGCCCTCCGGATCGATCAGGAAGGTAGCTCGCCGGACGCCCCAGTAGGTGCGCCCGTGGTTGCTTTTTTCGACCCAGACGCCGTACCGCTCTGCGACGGCGTGATCTTCGTCGGCGAGCAGCGCGAAGGGCAGGGCGTGCTTGCTCTTGAATGCGGCCTTGCTCTCACTGCCGAGGATGCTGACTCCCCAGACGGTCGCGTTCCGCTTCAGGATCTCCTCATTCACGTCCCTGAAGCGACATGCCTCGGCCGTGCAGCCGGGCGTGTCGTCCTTGGGGTAGAAGTAGAGCACCAGCCACTGGCCGCGCTGCTCTGAAAGCCGGCGGCGTCGCCCCTCCTCGTCGGGCAGCTCGAAGTCCGGGGCCTGCTCGCCAGCCTGCGGCATTGCGTCGCTCGCCATGTGCCTAGCCTAGCGCGAGCCGCGATCAGGCCGGTATGCGCGCGCTGCGATCAGGTCAGCACGGCGAGCGCCCCGGGACGCGGCCTCAGGCAGAGCCGCTCGCCGATCGCCGGCACGCTCACCCAGTCGGCGTGAACGACCAGCGGCGGGGCGCCGGCAACGGCCAGCCGAAGCAGAACCCGCTGGCCGCGAAACAGGCGTGCCTCGACCACGCCGCAGATCGGGCCGTCGGGCGCTGGCTCCAGTCCCTCCGGCCGAAGCAGCAGACGCCACCGGCCTTCTGTGGCGTCGGGCGCGGGGAGCCGGCCCCAGGGTGTCGTCGCCTCTCCGGCGGCGATCTGCGCGTCGACGATGTTGGGCATTCCCAGAAAGCGGGCAGCAAACTCCGTCGCCGGCCTGCGCCACAGTTCCTCCGCCGGCTGCAGGGTGTCGATGACGCCGTCGCGCATCACCGCCACCTGCTGGCCGATGGACAGCGCCTCCTCCTGGTCGTGAGTGACGTAGAGGATCGTCAGCTCGAGCGAACGGAACAGCTCATCCAGCTCCTCGGTCAGCCGTAAGCGCAGGCCGCGGTCGAGCGCACCCAGCGGCTCATCGAGCATCAGCAGACGCGGGCTCGGCGCCAGCGCACGGGCAAGGGCCACGCGCTGCTGCTCGCCGCCTGACAGCTCAGAGATGCGCCGCTTGCCGTAGCCGCGCAAGCCGACCATCTCGAGAACCTCCTCCACGCGCCGGGCGATCGTGTCGCCATCGTCGCCGCGCATGCGCAGGCCGAAGCCCACGTTGCCGGCGACATCGCGATGAGGGAAAAGCACGTACTCCTGGAACATGAGCCCGAAGCCGCGCCGCTGCGGCGGGACGCCGGTCAGCTCGCGCCCACCCCAGCTGATCGAGCCGGCAGCCAGCGGCTCAAGCCCGGCCACCGCGCGCAACAGGGTCGTCTTGCCCGACCCCGATGGGCCGAGCACCGCCAGCCGCTCCCCGGCGTTGATCGTCAGGTCGACGCCGTTGAGTGCAGCGACTGGCCCGTAGCGCACGACGGCACCGGCGACGGTGAGCATCAGAGCTGGCCCTGGGCGCCGCTTCGGAAGCGGTCGATGACCAGCACGGAGGCCGCGGTGACGACCATGAGCACGACGCTCATCGCCATTGCCTGACCGAAGGCCAGCGCGCCCGGCTGGGACAGCAGCCGAAAGACGGCCAGCGGCATGGTCGGAGTGTCCGGCCGCGCCACGAAGAGGGTGGCCCCGAACTCGCCGAGCGAGACGGCGAAGGCAAATCCTGCGCCGACCAACAGCGCGCGTCCGACCAGCGGAAGGTCGACCTCTCGCCAAACCCGCCCGGGGCCTGCCCCGTGCACGGCGGCCACCTCACGCAGGCGAACGTCTATCGAGCGCATCACCGGTAGCACCGCACGGACTATGAAGGGCAGCGCTATCAGGCCGTGAGCGATCGGCACCAGCACCGGCGATGTGCGCAGATCCAGTGGCAGCACCCCGGCCAGTCCGCCGAAGCCGACGATGAAGCCGAAACCCACCACAACGGCGGACGTTCCGAGCGGCAGCATCAGCAGGGCGTCGAAAGCCTGTCCCGCGAGCCCACGACGGCGGCTGATCACCACGCTGGCGAGCAGGCCCATGACTACGCACAGCAGGCATGCGAGTGCGGCGAAGACAAGCGAGTTCACCACCGCCTGCGCGGGCGGCACGAACAGCGCGGTCTGCGCCGTGCCGGCCAGGGCAAGGTAGTTGGCCGGGCCATAACCGCCCGCGACCGACAGCGAGCGCTCCACCATGGCCGCCAGCGGCAGCCCCAACAGCGAGATCGTGCCTGCCAGCACCGTTCCAACCAGCACCCACTCGGCGGCTCCTCGCGGCAGTCGAGCGGGATCTGCCGGCGAGGGACGGTGGACAACCGCGAGCCGCTCCTGGTAGCGCGAGTAGAGCAGCAACAGGGCGAGGAGGGCGGTCATCTGCAGCAGCGACAGAGTGGCCGCCACGGGCAGGTTGAGCAGCTGGGCCGTCTGGCGGTAGATCTCGACCTCGAGGGTCGCGTGGCGCGGCCCACCCAGCAGCAGGATCACGCCGAAGGAGGTGAACGTGAAGAGGAACACGATCGAGGCAGCCGACGCGACGGCCGGTCGCAGCAACGGCCAGGTCACGTGTCGGAAGCCCGCCCAGCGACCGGCGCCCAACACCGCCGCGGCATCACCCATCCGTGGATCGAGCCGCGCCCACACGCCGCCGACGATGCGCAGCACGACGGCGAAGTTGTAGAA
>DATMJX010000010.1:0-17541 GCA_035553715.1 Methylibium sp. | reverse complement strand
GCAGCACGTCGAGATCGTGCTCGCTCTCGAGCAGCCCGCGCATCGCCTCGTGCTTGTTGCCATGCGAGGTGCTCAGGCCGAGATGGCGCACCCGTCCCTCGGCACGCCAGCGGCGCAGCGTCGGCAGGTGGGCCTCGGCGTTGAGGATGTTGTGCACCAGCATCAGGTCGCAGCGCGCGAGCCCCCAGGCCGCCAGCGAGTGCGCCATCTGCGTCGGCCCGTAGGCGCCCAGCGGCGTCCAGACCTTGGTTGCGCTGTACAGCGCCGTCTTCGCAGCCGCGACCTGCGGCAGCAGCGCGCCGAGCGTCGCCTCCGAGCGGCCGTACATCGGCGAGGAGTCGATCAGCCGCCCGCCGCCGGCGAAGAAGGCCTCGAGCACCGCGCGGCGGCGCTCCAGCGCCGCTCCGTCGTCGGGCGCGACGTCGAAGGTGAGCCAGGTGCCCAGTCCGACCACCGGCACGCGCTCGCCGCTGCGCGCGATCGCGCGCATCAGCGGCGCCTCGGCCGCCGCGGGGCCGGCGGCGAGCGCCGCCGCGGTGGCCAGGAAGCGTCTGCGCTGCATGCCCGCGATGATGCGCGGCGCGCCTTGCCCCCGCGCGCCGCTCGCCTACCGGCGCGCTGCCTCCGTCTCAGTCGCGCTCGGGCGCGATCTCGGTCGCGTAGTCGACCAGGGCCTCGAGCAGCGCGTGGGCGCGTGCCTCGGCCGGTGAATCGCCCTCGCCCAGCGCCTCGACCAGCGCGTCGATGCGCGCGAAGTAGGCCTCGAGCGTGCACACGCCGCCGGCGCCCTCGTGCAGGCGGTGCACGCGGTGCTCGTGCCAGCGCTGCTGCTCCTGCTCGCTCAGTGTCGCGGGGAAGTTGCGCGCGCGCCAGCGAAACACCAGCTCGTCCAGGCGCGGATCGGCGAAGGCCGGATGGCGCGTCGCCAGCGCCTCGGGCGCCAGGCCGCGCAGCCGCGCCAGCGCGCGCCGGTCCTCGTTGGACAGGAAGCCGCCGTACAGGTCCTGGTCGACGTCGGCGGGCTCGGCCGACGCCGGACGCTCGAACACCTCGGGCCACAGGCCGGCGAGCGCGCCGCCGCGCTCGCGCAGCACGGCCGCGTGGCGCTCGGCCAGGCCGAGATCGATGCCCCAGCGCTCGGCCTGCTCGGCGCGCAGCGTGCGCAGGTTGGCCACGACGACGGGCGACTTGTTCAGGTGGATCGTCTTGATCGGCAGGCGAGTCACCCCTTCGGGCAGCGCATCGGCGCGGGTGTAGAGGCGCTGGCGCACCGTCGCGGCGTCGAGGTCGAACAGCGCCTGCGGATCCTGCGCGAGGTCCCAGACGATCAGCTCGTTCTTGTTGCTCGGGTGCGGCGCGAGCGGCCACACGACGGCGATGCAGCCGCGCTCGGCGCCGTACATGCCCGAGACGTGCAGGAAGGGCCCCCCGGCGCGTTCGGCGGTGGCGAGCTCCTCCACGACCGCCTGCTTGCTGCGCAAGCGCAGGCAGAAGTCCCACAGCCGCGGCTGCTGCGTGCGGATCAACCGTGCCAGCGCGATCGTCGCGCGCACGTCCGAGAGCGCGTCGTGCGCGGCGTCGTGCGCCAGGCCGTTGGCCGCCGTCAGGTGCTCGAGCTTGAAGGAGCTGCGCCCGTCGTCGTGCTTCGGCCAGGTGATGCCCTCGGGACGCAGCGCGTGGCAGCAGCGCACCACGTCGAGCAGGTCCCAGCGGCCGCACTCGTTCTGCCACTCGCGCGCATAGGGGTCGATCAGGTTGCGCCAGAACAGGAAGCGCGTGACCTCGTCGTCGAAGCGGATCGAGTTGTAGCCCACGCCCACCGTGCCGGGGCGCGCGAGCTGCGCCTCGATCGCGTCGGCGAAGGCATGCTCGGCCAGACCGTGCTCGAGGCATTGCTGCGGTGTGATGCCGGTCAGCAGGCAGCTCTCGGGGTCGGGGAGCGTGTCGGGGGCCGGCGCGCAGAAGTGCATCAGCGGCGCGTCGATCTCGTTGAGCTCGGCGTCGGTGCGCACGCCGGCGAACTGGGCCGGTCGATCGCGCCGCGGGTCGGTCCCGAAGGTCTCGTAGTCGTGCCAGAAGAAGCTGAAGTGCGCGCCCATGCGCGGCACGATACCCGAGCCCGGCTCAGGCGGCCGACTTGACGAGCGCGAGCTTGCGCGTGGGCACCGGCGGCAGCGGCTCGGCCGGTGCGGGCTGCGCCATCGGACCCGGGCGGCCAAGCAGGAAGCCCTGCAGCTCGTCGCAGCCCTCGGCGCACAGCAGTTCGAGCTGGGCGCGCGTCTCGATGCCCTCGGCCGTGACCGTCACGCCCAGCGCGTGCGCGAGCGAGACGATCGAGCGCACCACCGTGTGCGCGCGCGATCCGGGGCTCAGGTCGGTGACGAAGCTGCGGTCGATCTTGAGCTTGTCGAAGCGGAAGCGCCACAGGTAGGCCAGGCTCGAATAGCCGGTGCCGAAGTCGTCCATCACGATGCCGACACCGAGCGCCGACAGGCCGTCGAGGCTGCGCATCGTCGCCTCGCGGTGGGTCATCAGCATCGACTCGGTGATTTCGAGGTTGAGCCGGCGCGCCGGCAGGCCGCTGGCGTCGAGCGCATAGGCCACGGCGTCGACCAGGTCGGTGCGCTCGAGCTGCGCGACCGACAGGTTGACCGACACGGCCAGCGGCTGCGACCACGCCGCCGCCTCGCGGCAGGCCTGGTGCAGCACCCATTGGCCGAGCTGCTCGATCAGGCCGCTGCTCTCGGCCAGCGGCACGAACACCGCCGGCGACACCAGGCCGCGCTGCGGATGGTGCCAGCGCAGCAGCGCCTCGTAGCCGGCCAGCTGGCGCGCGTCGCGGCCGTAGATCGGCTGGTAGTGCAGGAACAGCTGCTCGGTCCCGATCGCGGCCTGCAGGTCGCGCACCAGCTCGAGCCGCTCGCGCAGCTGACCGTCGAGCTGTTCGTCGTAGATGCTGACGCGCCCGCGCCCCTCGCCCTTGGCGCGGTACATCGCGAGGTCGGCCTTGTGCAGCAGGTCCTCGCGGTCGGCGACGCGCTCGTCGAACATCGCCACGCCGACGCTCGCACCGATGTGCAGCGTCTGCCCGCCCACCACCAGCGGCTGCGCAAGCCGCTCGACGATGCGCTGTGCGAGCCCCTCGACCTCGGTATGACGGCCCAGGCCATGCGCGACGATCGCGAACTCGTCGCCACCGAGCCGCGCGAAGTGGTCGCCACGGCGCACCAGCGTGCGGATGCGCTCGGCCGTGCTGCGGATCACCTCGTCGCCCAGCGCATGGCCCAGCGTGTCGTTGACATGCTTGAAGCGGTCCAGGTCGATGTAGAGCACCGCCAGCGGCTCGCCGCTGCCGCGCGCATGCTGGATCCCGAGCGCCAGCACCTCGTTGAGGCTGGCGCGGTTGAGCGCGCCGCTGAGCGTGTCGTGACGCGCCAGGTACTGCACGCGCTCCTCGATCGCACGACGCTCGAGCAGGCGCAGCCGCATGTGCTCGAGCGCTGCCATGATGCTCTGGCGGTGCACCGCGTCGACCGGCACCGGCGTGTCGAGCTTGCCGTCGGCGATGCGCAAGGAGAGCCGGTGCGCCTCGCGCGGGTCGCCGCCGAGCTGGCGGTCGAGGGTGCGCACCATCCACAGCCCGGCGCCGGCCGCCAGCGCGGTCAGCCCGAGCAGCCCGCCGAACAGCAGCCAGGCCGCACGCTCGAGCGCCGCATCGGCCGCGGCGTCGGCCCGCCGCGCCGCGGCCACCGCCGCCGGCAGGAAGGACTCCATGCCGGCGATCAGCGCACCGTAGTTGATCAGGCTGGTCTCGTCGGTGGCATTGATCAGCCGCACCGCCAGCAGCGCGTCGATGCGACGACGCAGCGTCGGCCAGGCCAGTTGCTGGCGCGCCATCTCGGCGTCGTGCTCGACCAGCTCGTCCAGGTGCGGCCCGATCAGATCGGCCGCCTGCAGCAGCGCATCGCGCGTCGGCGTCGTGCCCTCCGAAAGCATCACCTCGCCGGCGGCGCGCAGCACGGTCTCGCCGGCCAGGTGGACCGCGTGCGCATGCGCGGCGCGGTCATGGGCGCGCTGCATGCGGTGCAGCGAGTCGCGCGCCAGCGCGAGCACGCCCAGGGCCGCCAGGATCAGCAGCAAGGCCCCCACGCCGACGCGCTGACGCAGCGTCAGGCGGTGGGCGGTCGAGCTCTGGATCATGGCGGGGGCGGCGGAGCCGGGTCGTCGCGGGCCGGCCTACTGCTCGACCGGCAGCTTGGCGGCCTGCCAGCCGGTCCAGCCGTCGCGCAGGTAGTGCACATGGCGGTAGCCGCGCGAGACCGCGAGCACGGCCGCCTTGTAGGACTTCCAGCCGTTCGCCCCGTGGCTGTAGAACACGACCGGCACCGCCTTGTCGGCCGGCAAGCGCTCCCAGTCGAAGCTGTCGACACTCGGGTCGAAATCAGCCGCGTAGGCGCTTTTCTCGTTGTAGTAGGCCAGCCGCGCGCCGGGCACGCGGCCCTTGCCGAAGTTCAGCGGGCTGCGCGTGTCGATGAAGACCGCGGTGCCGCTGTTCAGCAGCGCCTGGGCCTCGCTGACGCTGATGACCTTGCCGCCGGCCAGCTGCGTCGGCGTGTCGGGGCGGTCTTCCGCACTGACGGTGGCCGAGCCGCCCACCATCAGGAGGAACGCGAAGACCGTGGCGATACGACGGACGAACTCCATCTGCTGTACTCCTTGGATGCAGTTGCCTGCGGCTGCAGTAGGGCCGCCTCGTGTTTCATACGATGGTAGGGGGCCCCCGGCGTCCTGGACAGCCCGCCACCCGTTGGCGTCCCGGCGTTTGGGTGACGCTTGTCACACCGGGCGCCCATTTTCGGTGCAACGCCCGTGGTTTGTTCAACCCGGTGTGCGTGGATCGATCTCCCGCGCCTCGACCTCGATCACATCGGCACGGGCCGGCCGCGGCCACGCGGCACGGCGCATCATCCCCGGCCGCATGCCGCCGAAGCGCAGCGCGGGGCGGCGGCCGCGCAACAGCGCCCAGGCGATCAGCAGCGTGCCGGCCGCCAGGCCGAACAGCAGCACGCCGAGCATGAAGGCGAGCCCGAACAGGGCGACGACGGCGCGCAGCAGCGCCAGCGGGATCGCGCGCAGCGCGCGCCGGAGGGGGGAGCCGGAAGCAGGAGAGTTCATCGTGATGCGAGCCGCCTCGGGCGGTCTGGGTTCCGCAGGACGCTATTCGATCACCTTCACGCGCGTGCCGACGGCCGGCTCGCCGCCCCCGTAGACGCCGTTGAGCAGGCGCAGCTGGGCCTCGGCACCGCTGCCCAGCGGCGAGCCGCGCGCCAGCTCGGTGAACCCCCCGCGCGGGTAGGCCGCGCTGCCCAGCGTCCAGGGCCGCGCGGCGCTGCGGTCGGCCGGCGTGAACGCGCGAAACGAACCCTCGGCCTCGCGCAGCCCGGCGTAGGCGCGCTGCAGCGCCGCGGCATCCTTGCCCGCGTAAAGCATCGTGTAGTACCGGCCCTGCGGCCCGGTGACGACCGTCGCCTCGATGTTCTGCGTCTGCCCCTGCGCGTTGCGGCGCTGGCCGATGAAATGGGTCGCATCGTGGCCGTTGAGCACGCGCCGCTCGACGCGCCCCGCCGTCGGCTTGAGCAGGTTGCGCAGGATCTCGTCGTGGCTGCTGCCGGCCTTCGGCGGCACCGACTGGATCACCAGGCCCGCGTCGCCGGCGCCGTTGAGCACCGCGATTGCCTCGCCGCTGTTGCGCAGCCGCCAGCCTGGCGGCGCCGTCAGCACGAAGCCGAGCGGCTCGTGGAAGAACTGCCGCCCGCGCGTGACCCCCTGCTCGCGGCTCTCGCCGAAGGTCAGCCCGGCGATCGCCTGCAGGTAGCGCGCGCGGCCGTCATCGCCGTAGCGGCCGTCGTAGCGATCGGCGGTCTCGCGGATCTGGCGCAGCCGCTCCTCGTTGCTCGGGTGCGAGGCCAGCCAGCTGCGCCCCTGTGGCACCGCACGGCCCTCGGCGCGCGCCCGGTCGGCGGCAAAGCGCTCCTGGTCCTGCAGCACCGCGATCACGTCGACCATGTTGCGCGGGCCGTAGTCGTTGCGCGCCAGGTACTCGGCGCCGAGCCGGTCGGCCTGCAACTCCTGCTCGCGGCTGTAGCTGGCGATGTAGCCGGCCGCGACGCTCTGCGACAGCTGGCTCGCGACGTCGCCGATCCCGAGCGCCGCACCGAGCACGCTGGCCGCCAGCACGCCCAGGCCGGCGGTCTGCTGGCGCGTCGCGCGCTGCGCGCCATGGCGCGCCGTCACATGGCCGATCTCGTGGCCGATCACGCCGGCGAGGTCGGCCTCGCTCTCCATGTAGGCCATGATCCCGCGCGTCACGTAGACATAGCCGCCGGGCAGCGCGAAGGCGTTGATCTCCGGGCTGTCGAGCACCGTGAACGTCCATTGCAGACCGGCGCGGTGAGACTGCTGCGCGAGCTTCTGGCCCAGCCCGCTCACATAGGCCTGCAGCCGCGCGTCGCCGTAGACACCGTACTCCTGCAGCACCTGCTGGTGCGCCTTGCGGCCCTCGGCGATCTCGTCGGCCTCGCTCATCACCGAGCGCTCCTCGCGCCCGGTGACCGGGTTGACCATGGTGGTGCAGCCGGCCAGCAGCGCGGCGGCAACCAGGAACAGTGAAGAGCGTCGCATCGGCGGGATCAGTGGGGCTTGCGCGGCGGCTCGCCGGCGCGGTCATCGTGCTCGCGTGGCCGGAAGGCGCTCGGGCGGATCACGTTGCCTTCGCGCTCGACCTCGCGCTTGACCCGCCGGATCACCGCGTCGGCCTCGCGCGCCGCGGCCACCTCGACGGCGCGGCGCTGGCGCCGGTGCCGCCGCTCAAGCGCCACGCGGCGCAGGCGCGCCCAGCCGCGCTCGAACCAGGCGTCGAGGCGGCGGCGACGGGGCGCACCGAGTGCGAGCCGCAGCAGCAGCACGGCGCACACCACGAGCCCGATCCCGGGCAGCAGCAACTCGGCCATGATCCTCTCCTCTGCCCGATTTCAGAGCGGGCCGATGAAGTCGCGCTTGCCGAGCTCGACCCCGTTGTGCCGCAGGATCGCGTACGCGCTCGTCAGGTGGAACATGAAGTTCGGCATGCCGAAGCGGTGCAGGTAGTCGCTCCCGCCGGCGAAGTGCAGCTCCGTGCCGCCGGGCGTGATGGTGATCGCACGCGACTCGCTGCCCTCGAAGCGCTCGGGGCCGTAGCCCTCGACCAGCGCGAGGCTGCGGCCGATGCGCACCTGCAACTCGCCGAAGCTGCGCTCGCTGTCCTCGAAGGGCATCAGCGGTGTGCCGCTCAGCCGCGCCGGCACGTTCTTGGCGAAGTCGCAGGCCAGCTGGACCTGCCGGCGCAACGGAAACATGTCGGGGAAGAGCCGCGCCCCGAGCAGTGCCTCCGGGTCGATCTTGCGCGCCTCGGCGTGGCTCTCGGCCTTGGCTAGGATCGCCGCCAGCGAGCCCAGGAACTGGCGGAACACCGGGATCGAGGCGAGGTACAGCGGGTGGCTCATGGCGACTCTCAAGGCGGCAGGCCATCAAGTATGGCGCCGCGCGGCAGCGTCTGCAGCCCCTCGCGCGTGCCGGCCGGGCTCAGGCTGCCGCCGGCGCCGCAGCCGCGGCGAGCAGCGCGTCGATGGCCCGCGCGTCGTCGACGCGGCGCAGCGTCTGGTACAGCGCCTCGGCCTGCGGGTGGCGGCGGCGCAGCAGGTTCAGCCACTGCTTGAGGCGGCCGCCGCGTGCGCGAGGCTCGATGCGCTCCTGCACACGACGCCAGAACGCGTCGAGCAGCGGCTGCACCGCGGGCCAGTCCAGCCCGGCCGGCGCGGCGCCACCGGCGTCCGCCACGATCCCGAGCGCCAGGCCCGGATCGCACACCATGCCGCGGCCGAGCATCAGCGCGTCGCAGCCCGACAGCTCGCGGCAGCGGCGTGCGTCCTCGAGCGTCCAGATCTCGCCGTTGGCGACCACCGGGATGCGCACCGCCGCGCGCACGTCGGCCACCCGCGCCCAGTGCGCCGGCGGCCGGTAACCCTGCGCCTTGGTGCGCGCATGCACGACCAGCTCACCGGCGCCGCCCGCCTCGATCGCCTGGGCACATTCTTCGGCGCGGCCGTCGTCGGCGTAGCCCAGGCGCATCTTGGCCGACACCGGCATCTCCGCCGGGACCGCGCGGCGCACCGCCGCGACGATGCGCGTCAGCGCCTCCGGGTCCTGCAGCAGCGCGGCGCCGCCACCGTGGCGGTTGACGACCTTGGCCGGGCAGCCGAAGTTCAGGTCGATGCCGGCCGGCCCGAGTCCGGCCAGCCGCGCCGCGTTCTCGGCCAGGCACACCGGGTCGGAGCCCATCAGCTGGGCACGCACCGGCACGCCGGCGGCAGTACGCCCGCCGTGCGCCAGTTCGGGCACGACGCGCAGGAACACCCGCTCGGGCAGCAGCGTGCCGGTCACGCGGATGAACTCCGACACACAGCGCTCGACGCCGCCGGCGCGCGTCAGCACGTCGCGCAGCACGTGATCGAGCAGCCCTTCCATGGGCGCGAGCAGCAGGGTCATGGCGTCATCCGGCGGGGCCGGCAGTGTACGCAGCCCACCCGATCGCGGGGCGGCGTGAAAGCCGCGATGATCGCGGCTTCGTCCATTCCCGGAGCCTGCCTGTGAGAACCCTGTTGTGCGCGGCGCTGCTCGCGCTCGCCGCCGCCCCTGCCCTGGCCCAGAACGCCGATGCCGATGCCCTGAAGGCCGCCGCCGCCGAGAAGGGTGCCGAGGTCAGCCCCAGCGGACTGGTCTACCTGTCGCTGAAGGACGGCAAGGGCGCGAGCCCGACCGCGGCCGACGTCGTGCAGGTCCACTACCGCGGCACGCTGGTCAACGGCAGCGAGTTCGACAGCTCCTACAAGCGCGGCAAGCCGGCCGCCTTCCCCTTGTCCGGCGTGATCCCCTGCTGGACCGAGGGCGTGCAGAAGATGAAGGTCGGCGGCAAGGCCAAGCTGACCTGCCCGGCGGCGATCGCCTACGGCCCGCGTGGCGCCGGCGGCGGCGCGATCCCGCCGAACGCGACGCTGCACTTCGAGGTCGAACTGCTCGACATCGCCGCGCGCCGCTGAGGCGCGTCGCTGCGGCCGGCGCGCGCGTGCTCAGGCCGAGCGCGTCGGCCTGAGCACACGCTTGCCGAGCGTGACCGTGCCGAGCACCAGCGCGCCGGCGACGACACCGACCCCCGCCTCGGCCGCCAGCGTGCCCACCGGGCCCCACCACCCCGTGTCCGGCGCCAGCGCCGCGACCAGGTGGTGCAACGCCGGCAGGCCGTGCACCAGGATGCCGCCACCGACCAGGAACATGGCCGCGGTGCCGGCCACCGACAGCGCCTTCATCAGCCAGGGGGCGGTCTTCAGGATCGCGGCGCCGAGCGCCCGCGCGCCGGCGCCGCCGCGCCGCACCAGCCACAGCCCGGCGTCGTCGAGCTTGACGATGCCGGCCACCAGGCCGTACACGCCCACCGTCATGATCGCGGCGATCGCCGCCAGCACCGCGACGCGCGTGCCGAAGGGCGCGGCGGCGACCGCGCCCAGCGAGATCACGATGATCTCGGCCGACAGGATGAAGTCGGTGCGGATCGCGCCCTTGACCTTGTCGCGCTCGAGGGCCATCAGGTCGATGTCGGGATCGGCCAGCGCGCGGGTCAGCTCGGCGTGGTGGGCCTCGTCCTCGGCACGGCCGTGCAGCAGCTTGTGGGCCAGCTTCTCGACACCTTCGAAGCAGAGGAAGGCGCCGCCGAGCATCAGCAGCGGCGTGATCAGCGCCGGCAGCAGCGCGCTGATCGCGAGCGCGGCTGGCACCAGGATCGCCTTGTTGATCACCGAGCCCTTCGCAACCGCCCAGACCACCGGCAGCTCGCGCTCAACGCCCAGCAGGTCGCCGGCGTGCGCGCCGGCGACCTGCTGGGCGTTGAGCGCGAGGTCGTCGCCGAGCACACCGGCAGTCTTCTTGGTCGCGACCTTGGTCAGCACCGCGACGTCATCGAGCACGGTGGCGATGTCGTCGAGCAATGCAAGCAGGCTGGAGGCCATGAGGGAGCGTTCTCGGGAGCGGCGCGGCCGCGGGCGCCGCGATGGTAGCGGCTGCCATCCCGGCGCCGAGGCCGGGGGCCGCCCCAGGGCGGGCTCAGTGCAGCCCGGCCGGTTGCACCGCCGGCAGCGCGAACTCGCGGCCGACGACCGCTCGCGCATACAGGTAGTTGCGGCGCGCCGTCTCGCTCAGGGCGTCGAGCGGCACGTGGCCCTCGGCATCGCAGGGGAAGACCAGCGCACGCCCCTCATTGAACAGCGACTGGAAGCGCAGCTCATAGCCGAGCGCGGTGGCGGGGGGGTTCGTCGTGTGCAGCATGTCGACCTCCTGGGACGATGCGGCGGGCTCGCCTTCCACGGACCGGGGTCCGGCCGCTGATGAAGTCCACCGCGTGCTCATCGTGCGACGTCTCTACCGACTCAACGCGCCGTCGGTACGGTGCGCCGACGCAGGCGTGCACGAAGTCACGCCCCTTGTTCGAACGACCGCGCGTTCAGGGGGGTGTCGGATCCTCGGCGTCGCGCCGGCAGGCCTCGCGCAGCCGCTCCCAGGCGTCGGAGCCGAGGCGGCGCAGCGTCGCGACGTTGGCGTCGTAGATCGTCTCGGGCTGCGGGAAGGCCGCGACCGCGCGCTCGATGCTGGTCTCGCGCAGCAGGTGCAGCAGCGGCCAGGGCGAGCGGTTGGTCGCGTTGGCGATGTCCTCGGGCTCGGCATCGGCAAAGCAGTAGTCCGGATGGAAGCTCGCGACCTGCAGCACCCCCGCGTGACCGAGCTGCTCGACGGCCGCCTCGGCGACGGCGAGGAAGTCGTTGTAGGCCTCGAAGTCCTGCAGGACCCCCGGGTGGATCAGCAGCGTCGTGTCGACCTGCTCCGGATCGGCTGCAGCCAGCGCATCGAGCTCGTCGCACAGCTCGGCCAGCAGCGCGTCGCTGTCGCGCGCCGCGCTGACGACCCAGCGGATGCGCCCCTTCACGTGCACGGCGCGTGCGAACGGGCACAGGTTCAGGCCGATCACGGCCCGCTCGAGCCAGGCACGCGTCTCGGCCAGCACCCGCCGCGCCTCGGGGGACATGACGGCGCGCGGGGATTCGGGAGGGGTCGCTGCATTCATCAGGCCGACACCCTACACTGACTCGCCGACGGTGGCGCACCGCACGCCCGGACCGAGGAGACCTGCATGCCTCTCGTTCTTGCCTGTCGCCGCGCCGTGCCGGCCCTGCTCCTGGCCGGCACGGTCGTGGTCGGCGCCGCCGCCGAGCCGGCCGACGACGGCTGGTTGCTCGTCGGTCACCAGGGCCTGATCGCGCAGGTGCTGGTGCCGTTGCCCCAGGCCCGTGATCGTGCCGCCTACGCCCGCCAGATCGAGCGGCTGTGCGCGGAGCGCGAAACCTGCTTCGTCAACTTCTACACCAACACCACCGGCGCGGCCGTGACGCTGCCGCTGCCCGATGCGATCGCCCGCGAGGCGACGGCGACGCTGCGGCGCAGCGCCAAGCAGGGCGTCGAGGCCTTCCGCTGGAGCTGCCGCCTCGCGATGCCCGAACCGGACTGCTTCTGATGCGCCTGCCGCCCCGCTCCCTCGCCCTGCTGATCGGCCTGCTGGGCCTCGCCGCTGCGGCGCGCGCCGACGAGGATCCGCGCAGCTTCGTGCAGTTCGTCGAGGAGCATGCCGGCCAGTGCGTGATGCGCGGCGGCGTGCAGATCCTGGTGCGCAGCAGCCACCCCCGCCGCACCATCAAGGTCTGGCTGGATCGCTATGTCAGCGGGGTCGGCACCGGCGACCGCTCGCGCTCGCAGCTCGCTCCGGGCGGCGAGGCCGAGGCGCTCGGCTGTTCGCGCAACAGCGACGCCGCACAGGAGTGGCGCATCGTGCGCGCCGAATTCGTCGACTGAGTGCATCCGTCCATGGGGCGGCTGCGTAGCGCTGTGGTCCTGTCAACCTTGGAGGCGAGATGAACCGGAACCTGAAGCGAGCCGCGACCGCGGTGATGAGCCTGGCGGCGCTGGGCACGGTGGCGACCGTGGTCGCACAGGCGCTCGTGCCGGCCGGAGCGAACGCGCTGGCCTTCCCCGCCGGCTATGAGCAGGGCGTGCGCTACGCCACGCTGGACCGCTGGGACAACAAGCAGTACCGCGAGTTCTGGACCACCCCCGACGTGATCGCCGCTGCCAAGGCCGGCCGGCCGATCCCCGAGGGCGCGGTGATCACGCTGGCGGCCTACGCCGCCAAGCTCGACGCCGAGGGCCGGCCGCTGAAGGACGCGAGCGGGCGCTTCATCAAGGACAAGCTGCTCGCCGTCAACCCGATGAAGAAGGACAAGGCGGCCGCCGCGGCGATCCCCGCCGAGCTGCGCAACGGCGACTGGATCTACCAGAGCTTCACCGCCGACGGCCAGGTCAACGACAAGGCCAACCTGGGTTCCTGCTACCAGTGCCACCTGCCCTTCGCCAAGGACGACTACCTGACCAACCTCGCAAAGCTCCAGGGCAGCTTCCCAAGCGATGCCCAGCTCGTGGCCGGGCCCGACGACGTGACGATCTCGAACTGGACCTTCGGTCCCGGCACGGTGAAGGTCGCCGCCGGTCAATCGGTCAGCTGGGTCAACGGCGACGATTCACCGCACCAGATCACCCTGCTCGGTGCCGACGGCAAGCCGGGCACACGCAGCGCGGTGATGCTCAAGGGCCAGAAGGCGTCGCTGCAGTTCGACGCGGCCGGCAACATCGCCTACATCTGCGGGCTGCACCCCTCGATGAAGGGCACGGTCGAGGTGGTGGCAGCCCCCTAGCCGCGTCGCCCTTCAGCTCCCGTCAGCGCCCGACGGTGTCGGCCGGCACCCGGTCGGACGACACCGCCGCCGGCGGCACGCCGGCATCCGGCGGTGCCGCAGCGTGCTCCTCCTCGTCCGCCTCCGCCCCGAGGAAGCCCCCGCTCTGGTGCGCCCACAGGCGTGCGTACAGGCCGCCCTGCGCCAGCAGCGCCGCGTGCGTGCCCTCTTCGACGATGCGCCCGTGGTCCAGCACGATCAGCCGGTCCATCGCCGCGATGGTGCTGAGCCGGTGCGCGATCGCGACCACGGTCTTGCCTTCCATCAGCCGGTACAGGCTGGCCTGGATGGCCTGCTCGACCTCGCTGTCGAGCGCACTGGTGGCCTCGTCGAGCAGCAGGATCGGGGCGTCCTTCAGCATCACCCGCGCGATCGCGATGCGCTGACGCTGGCCGCCGGAGAGCTTGACGCCGCGCTCGCCGACATGGGCGTCGTAGCCGCTGCGGCCCTTGGGATCGGTCAGGCCGAGCACGAAGTCGTGCGCCTCGGCGCGCTCGGCCGCGGCGATCATCTCGGCGTCGCCGGCATCCGGGCGGCCGTAGAGGATGTTGTCGCGCACCGAGCGGTGCAGCAGCGAGGTGTCCTGCGTGACCATGCCGATCTGCGCGCGCAGGCTGGACTGCGTGACGCCGGCGATGTCCTGGCCGTCAACCAGGATGCGGCCCGCCTCGAGGTCGTAGAAGCGCAGCAGCAGGTTGACGATCGTGCTCTTGCCGGCGCCCGAGCGCCCGACCAAACCGATCTTCTCGCCCGGCCGCACGGTCAGCGTGAGGCGGTCGACCACGGTCTTGCGACCGCCGTAGGCGAAGCGCACGTCCTCGAAGCGCAGTTCGCCGCGCGTCACCACCAGCGGCCGGGCGTCCGGCCGGTCGACGACGGTGTGCGGCTTCGACAGCGTGTTCATGCCGTCCTGCACCGTGCCGATGTTCTCGAACAGCGAGGCCATCTCCCACATGATCCAGTGCGAGATGCCATTGAGGCGCAGCGCCATCGCGGTGGCCGCGGCGACCGCGCCGAGGCCGACCTCGCCGCGCGTCCACAGCCACAGCGTCACGCCGCCGGTGGCGAGGATCAGCGCCATGCTCAGCAGGTGGTTGCACAGCTCGAAGCCGGTCACCAGCCGCATCTGCGCATAGCCGGTCTGCATGAACTCCTGCATCGCGCTCTTCGCATAGGCGGACTCTCGCTGCGCGTGCGAGAACAGCTTGACGGTGGCGATGTTGGTGTAGGCATCGGTCACGCGCCCGGTCATCAGCGAACGCGCATCGGCCTGCTGCTGCGCGACCTTGCCAAGCCGCGGCACGAAATAGCCGAGCACCGCGACGTACAGCGCCAGCCAGCCGAGGAAGGGCAGCAGCAGCCAGCGGTCGAAACCGCCGACCACCGCGGTCAATGTGACGAAGTAGATGATCACGAACATCAGGATGTCCGTGACGATCAGCATCACGTCGCGCACCGCCAGCGCGGTCTGCATCACCTTGGTGGCGACGCGACCGGCAAATTCGTCCTGGTAGAAGGCCAGGCTCTGGCCGAGCATCAGGCGGTGGAAGTTCCACCGCAGCAGCATCGGGAAGTTGGCGAACAGGGTCTGGTACTTGAACAGCGCCTGCAGCGCCACCAGCAGCGGGCTGGCGGCCAGGATCGCGACGATCGCCAGCAACTCGCCACGGTGCGCCACCCACAGCGTCGCCGGCTCGGCCGCAGCGAGCCAGTCGACCACCCGGCCGAGCATCGCGAACAGCGCCGCCTCGAAGGCACCGATCGCCGCGGTCAGCAGCGTCATCGCGAGGATGTAGCCGCGCGAGCCGCGCGTGCAGGCCCACATGAAGGGCAGCAAGCCACGCGGCGGCGGGACGGGCGCGGCATCCGGGTAGGGATGCAGCAGCTTTTCGAAGCGGGCGAGCAAGCGGGTCTCCAGGCGGGTGGCCGGCAGCCGGCCGCGCCGGCGGTTGACCGGCCACGGTGCGCGGGGGCGCGAGCTTAGCCGAAGCCGGGCGAGGCCCTCACTGCAGCAGTTGCAGCACCTCGATCTGCTCGGGCACGGTCTCGAAGGTGCCCGCGCCGGTGGGCATCTGCATCAGCGGCCGACCCTCGGCATCGAGGATCCAGATGTTCGGGTAGACGAGCAGCCGTGCGCGCTCGTCGCCGATCGAAGTCTGGAAGTCGGTGTAGCTGCGGCTCGTCGCCCCGAGCCTGATGTAGACCTGCCGGCCCAGCAGCGCGAGCGAGCTGCGCAGGTCGGCGATCACGTAGTCGCGCCGGAAGTGCGGCAGCAGCTCGTCGGCATGCTGCTCGAGAAAGGCCTCGTAGCGGCGGCAGAAGCGGCAGTCGTGCGCGGCGAGATAGACGTACAGGCGCTTGTGCTCGCGCCGGGCGCGCTCGATCGCGGGCGTCAGATCGAACTCGGCCCGCTCAGGCAACCCGACGGGCTGGACCACCATCGCGCCGTAGACGCCCGGCAGACCGGCCGCCGCCACGGGCATGGCGGCCAGCACAACCGACAGCGCGACGAGAAGCGCCTTCACTGCACCGCCAGCGAGCCCCGGTAGTGCAGCTCCCGGGAGTCCTCGACCTCGGCCTTCAGTTCGTCCGGCGCGTGCGGCAGGAAATTGAAGCGGAACTGCGGGTTCTCGCTGATCGAGAAATCGAGCTCGGCATCGAACAGCTTGCGCTCGCCATAGCTGACCTTGATCGAGCGCACGAAATGCGGCGGGATGTACATCACCGTCTGATTGTTGAGCTCGAAGCCGGTGTCGTTGGGGTGGGTCACGCGCACGTCGACGGCGGTCAGTGCGTTCATCTTCACGCCCTCGGGCAGCTTGAACGCGGTCTTGCCGATCTCCGACAGCGGCGTGCGGTTCGGCGGCGCCGAACAGCCGCCGGAGGTCTTCACGTAGCGCGAGGCCATGTGCAGCGTGCCGTCGCTGAGTTCGTTGATCACGCGGATGTGGCTGTACTCGTCGACGCGCAGGCGCATCTCGAAATCGGCCTGGCCGAGCTCGGTCGTCAGATCGAACACGCCGGCGAGCTGCGAGGGGTTCTTGTCGACCACGATGTACATGCGCTTGACGTGCAGCTCGGGCTGCTGCGCGATACGCGAGACCACCTTCACCGGCACCGCCGCGCCGTAGGCCGCACGCAGCGGCACCTGCAGCTCGACCTTCGCGGCTTCGACCTCGATCGGCCGGTCGCGGAACAGCTGCGCCCGCAGCCGCTCCCACTCGGGGGAGCTGTCGCTGTGGGCGACCTGGGTCGGCAAGCCTCCGGGCGCGGCCGGCACCGCCACAGGCACGAGAGCGAGGAGCAGGGCGCCGAGGGCGACCCCGAGCGGTGCGAGCAGGCGACGCATCGGGAACTCCGGAAAGGACAAGAGGCCGCGCAGAACGTTCGCGCGCAAAGGACTTTAGCAGCGCTGCCTGCGCTCTGCCCTTGCCCGCCCGCCCACCCCGGGGAAATCCCCGGTGCGCGAGACGCAGCCGGGCGTGCCGGCATCCATGCGATGCTCGCCGTCATGGATCGCCGTTCTCCCTGCCCCGCCCGCCGCGCTCGGCCCTGCGGCGGCGTCACGGCATCACCGCCCGGGATCACCTGCCTCCTTGGTGTCGCGAAGTGACCGCCTGCGGGATCGACGTGCCGCTGTACGCGGACGCCGCGCTGCTGGTCGTCGTCAAGCCCGCCGGGCTGCTGGCGGTGCCCGGGCGCGGCGCCGACAAGCAGGACTGCCTCAGCGCGCGGCTGCAGCGGCGCTGGCCGGGCGCACGCATCGTGCACCGGCTCGACGAGGCTACTTCGGGACTGATGGTGTTCGCGCTCGACCTCCCGACCCAGCGCGCACTCGGCCGCGCCTTCGAACACCGCGAGGTCGACAAGGGCTATGTCGCGGTGGTCGCGGGCCGTGTCGCCGCGACGGCCGGCGTGATCGATCTGCCGATCGGCGCCGACTGGGCCGACCGGCCGCGCCGGCGTATCGACCCCGCCGGCGGGCGGCCGGCGCTGACGCGCTGGCGCGTGCTGGCGCAGGACGCCACGACGACGCGGCTCGCACTCGAGCCGCTGACCGGGCGCACGCACCAGCTGCGCGTGCACCTGGCCGCGCTCGGCCATCCGATCGTTGGAGACCGCCTCTATGGCGGTCCGCCGGCGGACCGGCTGCGGCTGCACGCCAGCCTGCTCGCCTTCGTCCACCCGGTCGATGGCGGGCTGCGGACCTATGACTCGCCCCCGCCCTTCTAGCCCGCGCTAGGGATAGGCGGCAACGACGCGATAGCTCGGCGGCGGCCGCAAGTCCGACTCGACCAGCACGTAGCCTTCGACCGGCCAGCGGATGCACACCGGCCCGGTCGGCGGCCGGGCATCCCTCGCGTGGCGCGCCAGCGTCACATGGGGCTGCCAGCGCGAGGGCACGGCCACCGCCCCGGCCAGGGCACGCTGCAGCCGCGCGTGCAGGGCCATCAGCGCAGCGGGCACCGCCTGCGGGCAGATCACCGCATGCTCGCCGCGCCACACGGCCGGCCGCTCGAGCCGCAGCTCGCAGGGCTCGAAAGGCACCGCGAGCCGCTGCACCAGCCCGGCGATCGCTTCGCGCGGCAACACGCCGAGAAAGTGCAGCGTCAGGTGC
>DATMJX010000009.1:0-4367 GCA_035553715.1 Methylibium sp. | reverse complement strand
TCGAGTCCGTGATCGGCAGCCTGCAGGTCTCGGCCGAGAACCTGGCCGCCGCCCGCGGCCGCATCATGGACGCCGACTTCGCGGCGGAATCGGCCGCGCTGTCGCGCGCGCAGATCCTGCAGCAGGCCGGCAACGCGATGGTCGCGCAGGCCAACCAGCTGCCGCAGCAGGTGCTGCAGCTGCTGGGTCGCTGATCCCGGCTTCCCGACCCGCCCCGCCGGCGGCGCCGCGAAGTGTTCGCCGGTGTCGCCGGCGGGGCTTCACTTTGGGGCGCCACCGCCGATAACGATCTGACTCCAGCTCCTTCCACGCATGGCGACCATTACCTCCCCCGGCATCGGCAGCGGCCTGGATGTCAACGCCATCGTCTCGCAGCTCGTCGCGCTTGAGCGTGCGCCGATCGAGAAGCTGCAGAGCACCGCCAAGACGATCGAGACCAAGATCTCCGCCTACGGCAAGATCCAGAGCCTGGTCTCGGGCGTGCGCGACGCGGCCGCGGCGCTCGGCGGCAGCACGCTGTGGGGGCGCACGACCGGCACCTCGGCCGACGCCACCGCGGTGGGCGTCAGCACCAGTGGCGGCGCCGTCGCCGGCAGCTACAGCGTGCAGGTCAACCAGCTCGCGCGCGCGCACAGCGTGGCCTCGGGCGCCTTCGCCGACAGCAGCGCCGTGATCGGCAGCGGCACGCTGCGCATCGAGCTCGGCCGCTGGGATGCCGGCAACACCACCTTCACGCCCGGTGCCGCTGCGGCGGTGGACGTCACCATCGCACCCGGCGCCGACTCGCTGGCGCAGATCCGCGACCAGATCAACGCCGCCAACGCCGGCGTCACCGCGGTCATCGTGACCGACGTCTCCGGCGCGAGGCTCGCGCTGCGCTCCACCGCCAGCGGCGCCGAGAACCAGCTGCGCATCACCGCCAGCGACGCTGGCGGGCCGCTGTCCAACGGCGTCGGCCTCGGCCAGCTTGCCTTCAACCCGCCGGCCGGCGCCGGCGGCCTGGTGCAGACCCAGGCGGGCGCTAACGCGCTGGCCAACATCAACGGTCTGGACATCGAGTCCGCCAGCAACCAGCTCGAAGGCGTTCTCGACGGCGTCAACCTGACGCTGGTGCGGCCGACGACGACGCCGATCGAAGTCACCGTGGCGCCCGACGGCGCGGCGATGAAGACTGCGATCGAGACTTTCGTCACTGCCTACAACGAGCTCAACACCTACCTCGCCTCGCAGACCAAGTACGACGAGGGCGCCAAGAAGGGCGCCACGCTGCAGGGCGACAGCGCGGCGATCAGCCTGCGCAACCAGTTCCGCAGCCTGCTCGGCGGCACGTCGGAGGCGTCGACGGTGTTCACGCGGCTGTCCGACATCGGCTTCGACGTGCAGCGCGACGGCTCGATCAAGCTCGACACCGCCAAGCTCGACGGCGCGCTGGCCGACCTGCCCGAGATCAGCCGCCTGTTCTCCGCCAGCGACCCGCTCTACGCGCCCGGCGACGGCTTCGCGACGCGGCTGCGCGCGCTGGCCGACCAGCTGACCGGCGTCGACGGCCTGATCGCCAGCCGCAACGAGGGTCTGCAGGCCCAGCTTGAGCGCAACGAGGACGACCAGGACCGCCTGGAAGACCGCGTGCTGCTGTTCCAGCAGCGCTTGCTGCGCCAGTACACCGCGCTCGACACCCAGCTCGGCAAGATGAACGGGCTGTCCAACTACGTCAGCGCGCAGATGGCGGCGCTGGCGGCGAGCGGCAACAGCGGCAGCTGATCCTCTGCGCGGCCCCGGGCCGAAGCCGGAAAAAACCGCCCCGACGCTGACGTTTCGATCTCAAGCCCGGCCCCCGGGCCGCCGATAACCAGTGCAGACCGACTCATCAGGCTGCACTGTCATGTTCACCGGCCCCACCCCCTACACGACCTCCCGTGCCCATGTGCACTCGATGGCCTATGCCCGCGTGGGCGTGGAGACCGGCGTCGACCGCGCGTCGCCGCACCAGCTCGTCGCGATGCTCTACAGCGGCCTGCTCGACACGCTGGCGCGCGCCCGTGGCGCGCTGCGCGAGGGCCAGATCGAGCGCAAGGCCGCCGAGCTGACGCGCGCGGTGCGCATCGTCGACGAGGGCCTGAAGGCCGCGCTCAACCCGGCGGGCGGCGAGCTGACGCGCCAGCTCGATGGCCTGTATGGCTACCTGAGCGTGCGTCTGACCCAGGCGAACCTGCGCAATGACGAGGCGGCGATCGCCGAATGCGTCGCGCTGATCGAGCCGCTGAACGAGGCGTGGACGGCGATCCGTCCGCAAGTCGACGGCCCGACCGGCCGTTCCTGAACCCGCTCCGCACGGATCGCACGACCATGAACACTTCCCTGCTGCAGTACTACGAAGCCATCGAGCAGGCCAGCGAGCAGATGCTCGACGCCGCCCGCGGCGGCGACTGGGACCAGGTGGTCAAGCTCGAAGGCGCCTGCGCGCTGCTGATCTCGCAGCTCAAGCATGCCGCGTCCAGCCGCTCGCTCGGCGCCGAGGAGCGCCAGCTCAAGGGCCGCATCATGAAGCGCATCCTCGTCAACGATGCCGAGATCCGCACGCTGGCCGAGCCCTGGCTCGAGGATCTCGACCGCCTGATGGCCGGGCGCCCGCGCATGCTGCACTGAATCCGGCCGGTCATGGAGACATTGCCGATGCCGCTGGAGGCGATGCGCGCCGGCCAGCCCGAGGGCCTGGCCGAGTTCTGCGTGCACGCGCCGGCCGAAATCCACGCCCTGCTCAAGCAGCTCGCCGATGGCAGCGTGATGCTGTCGCTGAGCACGCCCACCGGGGCCGTGGCCAGCGCCACGGTCTGGGCGATCGATCCGCAGCGCGGGCTGCTCAGCCTGAGCGCCGACGCGCTCGACGTGCAGCTGCAGAGCCTGCTCGAATGCGACGAGGTCGTCGCGGTCGGCTACCTCGACAGCGTCAAGCTGCAGTTCGATCTGCACGACGCGGTGCTGGTGCGCAGCGCCAACGGCTGCGCGCTGAACGTGCGCTACCCGCGCGAGCTCTACCGCTTCCAGCGCCGCGCCAGCTTTCGCGTGCGCCCGACGCTCAACAGCAGCCCGGTCGCGCAATTGCGCCACCCGGCCATCCCCGACATGGCGCTCGAGCTGCGCGTGATCGACGTCAGCATCGGCGGCGTCGCGCTGTTCCTGCCCGAGGACGTTCCGGAGATCGAGCCCGGCGTGACCATCGAGTCGGCCGTGGTCGCGCTCGACGCCGACACGCGGCTGGAGGTCGGCCTGGTGGTCCACCACGTGACCCTGCTGCATCACGAGTCGAAGGGCGTGCGCCTGGGCTGCGAGATGCTGCGCCTGGGCGGCGCCGGCGAGCGCGCGCTGCAGCGCTACATCGACCTGACGCAGCGGCGCCGGCGCCTGCTGGTGCTCTGACCCCCGTTGCGGCTGCGCCCGTCCACGGCCTCGCAGAGCTCGGCCGGTTCGTGAGGCGCTCGGGCCTGCGCAGGCAGGCCCTCACGTCCGCACTCACCCCTCAAGGGGGCGCCGCTGGCGGCCCGGTGGAGCCGGTCCGCGGCGGCGGCTGGCTCGCGGGGAGCTGCCTCGGGTGTAGCCGCCGTTCGGGCCGAGCGTGTCGAAGCCGGCTCCGGTGCTTTCTTCGGCCGGCGCAGGACGATCGGAACGGCGCGCGCCGATCGCGCGACACTGCGGATCCCCCCACGGACCCGGACGCCGCGCAATGGACCTGCAGCTGCTCAGCCCCCACGCCAAGGACCTCGGCGGCGGCTTCACCGTGCGCCGGCTGCTGCCGGCCGCGGCGCGGCGCTCGGTCGGCCCCTTCCTGTTCTTCGACCACTTCGGCCCGGTGCACGCCGGCCCCGGCGAGCGGCACGACGTGCGGCCGCACCCGCACATCGGCCTGGCCACCGTGACCTACCTGTTCGAGGGCGCGATCCAGCACCGCGACTCGACCGGCGCGTCGCAGCGCATCGAACCCGGCGCGATCAACTGGATGACCGCCGGGCGCGGCATCGTCCACTCCGAGCGCACGCCCGAGGACCTGCGCGACCGCGCCCGTGTCAGCCACGGCCTGCAGCTGTGGGCCGCGCTGCCCGCCGATCAGGAGGACTGCGAGCCGGCCTTCGAGCACACCCCGGCCGAGCGCTTGCCGCAGCACCGCGAGGGCGGCGCCTGCGCGCGCGTGCTGGTTGGCGCCGCGCATGGCCTGCGATCGCCGGTCGCGACGCGCTCGCCGACGCTGTACGTCGATTACGCGCTGGCGCCCGGTGCGTCGATCGCGCTGCCCGGGCCGGCCGAGGCAGCCGAGCGCGCGCTCTACGGCGTCGACGCCGGCTTCGAGCTCGTCGGCGCCGATGGCCGGCGGC
>DATMJX010000008.1:0-4174 GCA_035553715.1 Methylibium sp. | reverse complement strand
AGCCTGATGGACCTGCTCGACCTGAGCTTTGACGGCCTGTGGGCGATCGCGCGTGGTCAGGCCAGCGGCGAGGTCTGCGGGCTCTATCCCTGCCAGAACGAGCGCTACTACCCGGCCGTGATCGCGCCGCGCACGCGCGCCGGCTCCACGCTGCGTGTCATGCCGGCGCGGCTGCCGACGTCGACCGCGGTCGCCGCCCCGCGCGTCGGAGCGCTCGATCGCCTGGCCGGCGACGACCCCGCGATGCAGCGCCTGATCGGCCAGGCCAAGCGCCTGGTCGACAGCAAGGTCAGCCTGCTGATCCACGGCGAGACCGGCTCGGGCAAGGAGGTGCTCGCGAAGGCGCTGCACGACCACAGCAGCCGCGCGCACAAGCCCTTCATCGCGGTCAACTGCGCGTCGATCCCGGAGTCGCTGATCGAGAGCGAGTTGTTCGGCTACACGCCCGGCAGCTTCACCGGCGGGCGCAGCAAGGGCATGAAGGGGCTGATCGCGCAGTCCGACGGCGGCACGCTCTTCCTTGACGAGATCGGCGACATGCCGCTGCATTTGCAGACGCGCTTCCTGCGCGTGCTCTCGGAGCAGGAGGTGTTGCCGCTGGGCGCCGAACAGCCGATCGCGGTCGACCTCAACGTGATCGCCGCGACCCACCGTGACCTGCGCGGCTGCATCGAACGCGCCAGCTTCCGCGAGGACCTGTACTACCGCCTGTCCGGTGCGACGCTGCAGCTGCCGCCGCTGCGCGAGCGGCGCGACATCGGCTGGCTGATCGACACGATCTTCGCCGAGGAGGCCGCGCGCCTGGGTGTGCAGACGGCCCTGCTGCCCGAGGCGCGCGAGCGGCTGTCGGCCCACAACTGGCCGGGCAACATCCGTGAGCTGCGCAATGCGCTGCGTTTCGCGCTGGCGCTGGCCGGCGAGCGCCCGGTCTCCCCCGACGAACTGCCTGCCGGCCTCGGGGATGCGCTGCCGGCCCCCGCGGCACCGCTGGACGAGGCTTACGCGGGGCTGGACCTGGACGTCGATGCCGATCGACTGCTGCGCGTGCTGCGCAAGCACAAGTGGAGCATCACCGCCACGGCCCAGGAGCTGGATGTGTGCCGGGCGACGGTCTACCGGCAGATGAAGCGCTACCGCATCACGCCACCGAACCAGCTCTGAAACAGCGAGCGCCGCATGGCGCTCACACCGGCGTCGCGCCGGCCGTCTTGATGCGCTCCATCACGAAGCTGCTGCGGCAGTCTTCGACGCTCGGGTGCTTGAGCAGCGTGTCCATCACGAAGCGGGTGTAGTGCGCCATGTCCTCGACGACGACGCGCAGCAGGTAGTCCATCTCGCCGCTCAGCGCGACACAGTCGACCACCTCGGGCCAGGCCTGCACCGCCGCCTTGAACAGATCCATCGGGTTGCGCTTGTGGGTCTCGGTGTGTTTTTCGAGCCGCACGTTGATGTAGGCGCTCAGGCCGAGGCCGACGCGCTCCGGCGGCACCACCGCGACGTAGCCCGCGATCACCCCGGCCTCCTCGAGCCGCTTGACGCGCCGCAGCGCCGCCGAGGCGGAAAGCTGCACCGCAGCGGCGAGCTGGTCGTAGGTCGCGCGACCGTCGGCCTGCAGCGCGCGCAGCAGACGGCGGTCGATCGCATCGAGCAGGATTGGAGCCCCCATACGACGAATTGTGCAGGATTCATGCGCCGCTTTTTGGAAAATAGCGGTAAATAGCAGAAAACTGCGATCGCTCGCCTCTACAGTCAAACCACCCGGCACACGAGGCGCACGATGCAGTTCACCCCCTGGGACAACCCGATGGGCACCGACGGCTTCGAATTCATCGAATACGCCGCGCCCGACCCGGCAACGATGGGCGCCTTGTTCGAGCGCATGGGCTTTCGCGCGATCGCGCGCCACCGCCACAAGGACGTGCTGCTGTACCGGCAGGGCGAAATCAACTTCATCGTCAACGCCGAGCCCGGTTCCTTCGCGCAGCGCTTCGCGCGCCTGCATGGACCGAGCATCTGCGCGATCGCCTTCCGCGTGCAGGACGCCAAGGCCGCCTACGAGCGCGCGCTCGCGCTCGGCGCTTGGCCCTATGGCGCGACCGCCGGGCCGGGCGAGCTGAACATCCCGGCGATCAAGGGCGTCGGCGACTCGCTGATCTACTTGGTCGACCGCTGGCGCGGCAAGAACGGCGCGTTGCCCGGCGAGATCGGCAACATCGGCTTCTACGACGTCGACTTCGTGCCGCTGCCGGGCGCCGTGCTGCAGCCGGCCGGCCACGGCCTGACGGCGATCGACCACCTGACCCACAACGTACACCGCGGCCGCATGGCCGAGTGGGCCGAGTTCTATGCACGCCTGTTCAACTTCCGCGAGATCCGCTACTTCGACATCGAAGGCCAGGTCAGCGGCGTCAAGAGCAAGGCCATGACCAGCCCCTGCGGCAAGATCCGCATCCCGATCAACGAAGAGGGCCGGGAGCAGGCCGGCCAGATCCAGGAGTACCTGGATCGCTACCACGGCGAGGGCATCCAGCATGTCGCATTGGCCTCGCGCGAGCTGCTCGCGAGCGTCGACGCGCTGCGCGCCCAGGGCGTCCGGCTGCTCGACACGCCGGACACCTATTACGAGCGGGTCGACCGCCGCATCCCCGGACATGGCGAGGACCTGGCGGCGCTGCGCATGCGCAAGGTGCTGATCGACGGCAAGGCGGGCGAACTGCTGCTGCAGATCTTCAGCGAGAACCAGCTCGGCCCGATCTTCTTCGAGTTCATCCAGCGCAAGGGGGACCAGGGCTTCGGCGAAGGCAACTTCAAGGCGCTGTTCGAGTCCATCGAACTCGACCAGATGCGCCGCGGTGTGCTGGCCACGCCATGAGCACCGATCGCCGCGATGGCGTGAACCGGGGGCTGGCGCCGCGGACCTACGGCCAGGGCGAGCGCCCCCCACGCGGCGATTACGCCCGGGCGCGCCAGGACTTCACCTGCGAACAACGCTGGCAGGACTACACACCAGCCGAGCACGCGTTGTACGAGCGCCTGTACGCGCGTCAGCTCGCGCAGTTGCAGGGTCTGGCCTGCCCCGAGTTCATCGACGCGGTCGAGCAGCTGGGTTCGCCCACGCACATCCCTCGTCTCGACACCGTGTCGTCACGGCTCGAGCGAACCAGCGGCTGGCGCCTGGTCGGCGCACCGGGCTTGATCCCGGAGGAGGCTTTTTTCGCGCTGCTGGCTCAGCGCCGGTTTCCGGTGACCGACTGGATGCGGCGTCCCGAGGAATTCGACTACGTCGTCGAGCCCGACATCTTCCATGACCTCTTTGGACATGTCCCGCTGCTGTTCAACCCGACGTTCGCCGACTACATGCAGGCCTACGGCATGGGAGGTCTGAAGGCCGCACGCCTCGGTGCCTGCGAGCTGCTCGCCCGCCTGTACTGGTACACGGTCGAATTCGGGCTCATCAACACGCCCGCGGGGCTGCGGGCTTACGGAGCCGGGCTCCTCTCCAGCGCGGGGGAGTTGCAGCATGCGATCGTCGACCCGGCACCGCAGCGCCTCGCGTTCCAGCTCGAGCGACTGATGCGAACGCGCTATCGCATCGACCGCTACCAGGCCAGCTACTTCGTGATCGACAGTTTTCAGCAGCTGTTCGAAGCCACCGCCTTGGATTTCGCTCCACTCTATGAGCGTGTGCGTTCGTTGCCTGCGCTCGAGGCCGACAGCATCCTGCCCGACGAGCGTCACTACGCGGCCGCGCGCAGATGCCTGAGCACCTCGGTCATCACCCCCGGGTGATAGGCCATCGCCACGTGCGGCGTGGCGGGCAGGTGTCGGTTGTCGGCACCGGGCAAGGTCGCGCACAGCGGTGGGAACACGATGTTGTCTGCATGCCCGTAGAAGCAGGTGAAGAGCTTCGCGCGCTCGGGAGGCTCCGCACTGGCCAGTGCGTCCAGCCAGCCATTGCCGGGCCGCATGTGGTTCGCGTTCACGCTGCGGCCCAGACGCGCCAGCCAGGTTCCGCGATGCGGGGTCCCGATCGTCACCACCTGATGAACTCTGTGCTCGGCCGCGGGGATACTCGCCAGCCACGCGCGGGCCACCAGCCCACCCATGCTGTGGCAGACCAACACCGGCGCAAGCCCGGTTTCGCGCTCCATCCGGGCCACCACGCGCTCGACCT
>DATMJX010000007.1:0-5065 GCA_035553715.1 Methylibium sp. | reverse complement strand
CCTCACCCCCCCCTCGGTCGGGACCCTGGCCGTTCGTCAGCTGCTGCGCGACTTCCGTGCCGGCGAGTTGCGGCTGCTGGTCCTCGCGGTGATGCTCGCCGTCGCGGCGCTGACCGCGGTCGGCTTCTTCGCCGATCGGCTCAACAGCGGCCTGGCGCGCGACGCCCGCCAGCTGCTCGGCGGTGACGCGATCGTCTCCAGCGACCAGCCGCCCGCGCCGGCGCTGGCGGCGCGGGCGCGTGCCGACGGTCTGGCGGTGGCGCTCAGCGTGGGCTTTCCGAGCATGGGCCGTGCGAGCGACGCGCGCGGGGGTGCCTCGCGGCTGGTGGCGATCAAGGCGGTCAGCGACGGCTATCCGCTGCGCGGTCAGGTGCGGCTGCGCGATGCGCCGGGCGCGCCCGAGCGGGTGGCCGGCGGCGCACCGGCACGCGGCACGGTCTGGGTCGATGCGGCCGTCCTGGAGACGCTGAACCTGCGTGTCGGGGACGCGCTGTGGCTCGGCGATGCGGCGCTGACGATCACCGCGGTGATCGCCGTCGAGCCCGACCGCGGCGCCGGCTTCATGAGCTTCGCGCCGCGCGCGCTGCTGCACGAGGTCGATCTGCCGGCCACCGGCCTGGTCCAGCCGGCCAGTCGCGTGAGCTACCGCCTCGCGGTGGCCGGCCAGGGCGCGGACGGCGACGCGCGCGTGCGCGCCTGGGTCGCCTGGGTCGAGCGCGAGATCACGGCCCAGGGCTGGCGTGGCATGCGGCTCGAGTCGCTCGACAGCGGTCGCCCGGAGATGCGCCAGACGCTGGATCGCGCGGCACGCTTCCTGAACCTCGTCGCGCTGCTCGCGGCGCTGCTGGCGGCCGTGGCGGTCGGCATCGCGGCACGCGACTACGCCAGCCGCCGGCTCGACGACTGCGCGATGCTGCGCGTGCTCGGCCAGCCGCAGCGGCGTATCGCCGGGGCCTACGCGCTCGAGTTCGCCGGCGTCGGCCTGCTCGCCAGCGCACTCGGTGTCGCGCTCGGCTTCGTGGTGCACCACGGCTTCGTCCTGCTGCTGGCGGACCTGGTCGAGGTGGCGCTGCCGCCGGCCGGCCCCGGGCCGGCGCTGTTCGGCCTGGGCGTCGGGCTGATGCTGCTGCTCGGCTTCGGCCTGCCGCCGGTGCTGCAGCTCGCGCGCGTGCCGCCGCTGCGGGTGATCCGGCGCGAGCTCGGCGCGTTGAAGCCGGCCTCGCTGGGCGTGCTGGCCGCCGGGTTCGGCGGCTTTGCGGCCCTGCTGATCGCGGTCGCCTCGGACCTCTGGCTGGGGCTGATCACGGTCGGGGGCTTCGTGGCCGCGGCCGCGCTGTTCGCGCTGCTGTCGTGGGGGGCGGTGGCGCTGCTGCGCCGCACCGTGCCGGGCGCGGCGGCGCCGCGCTGGCTGGTGCTCGCGACCCGCCAGGTCGCGGCGCGGCCGGGCTACGCGGTGCTGCAGACCAGCGCCCTCGCGGTCGGCCTGCTCGCGCTGGTGCTGCTGGTGCTGCTGCGCACCGACCTGATCGCGAGCTGGCGCGCCGCCACGCCGCCGGACGCGCCGAACCGCTTCGTCATCAACGTCCAGCCCGAGCAGGGCGAGCCCTTCCAGCACGCGCTGCGCGCGGCCGGTGTCGCCACCTACGACTGGTATCCGATGATCCGCGGCCGGCTCGTCGCGGTGAACGGCCGGCCGGTGCACCCCGAGGACTACGCGAGCGACCGCGCCCAGCGCCTGGTCGATCGCGAGTTCAACCTCAGCCACAGCGCCGCGCTGCCCGCCCACAACCGGGTCAGCGAGGGCCGCTGGCAGCCCGAGGAGGCCGGCGCGCTCAGCGTCGAGGCCGGGCTCGCGCAGACCCTGGGTCTGAAGCTCGGCGACACGCTGCGCTTCGACGTCGCCGGGATCGCGCTCGAGGCGCGCGTCACCAGCCTGCGCGAGGTCGACTGGGGCTCGATGCGGGTCAACTTCTTCGTGCTGTTCCCGCAGGCGCACCTGCCCGACCTGCCGGCCAGCTACATCGCCGCCTTCCGCGCGCCGGAGCGCCCGGGCTTCGACAACGCGCTCGCGCACGACTTCCCGAACATCACCAGCGTCGACGTCTCGGCCTCGATCGCGCAGGTGCAGCGCGTGCTCGACCAGGTGATCCGCGCGGTCGAGTTCCTGTTCGGCTTCACGCTCGCGACCGGCCTGGTCGTGCTGTTCGCCGCGGTCACCGCGACGCGCGAGCAGCGCGCGCGCGAGTACGCGGTGATGCGCGCGCTCGGCGCTGGCGCGCGCCTGCTCGGGCGCGTGCAGCGTGCCGAGCTGCTCGGCGTCGGCGCGCTCGCCGGCGTGCTGGCCGCGCTGGCCGCGCTGGGGGTCGGCTGGGCGCTGGCGCGCTGGGTGTTCGAGTTCCGCTGGCAGGCGCCGCTGTGGGTGCCGCTGGCCGGTGGCGCGGCCGGCGCGCTGCTCGCGCTGGCGGCCGGCTGGTGGGGCCTGCGCGAGGTGCTGGCGCGGCCGGTGGTCGAGACGCTGCGGCGTGCCGCCGACTGACGCCGGCGCGGGGCCACCCCGATCTCGCCCGACCAGGTACGCCGCCGTACCCCAGGGGCTCAGGACGGGCGGTAGCTGCCGACCAGCCCGTGCAGGTGCTCGCGCTGGGCCGGCTCCAGGTAGGGCAGCAGCAGGCTGAGCGCGTGGTAGGCGCCGTGCAGCAGCGCCGCGTCGGCGCTCTCGGGTTCGAGGGCGTGGCGCGGGTCGCGCACGTACTCGTAGCTGAGCCAGTAGGTCACGACGACCACCATCGCGGTGGCGACCGGCTCGGCCTCGCGCGCGTCGAGGCCCTTCGGGCCGAAGGCGCCGCCCTGGCCGAGACCGTCGAGCACCGCCCGCACCGCGAGCTGCTTGTTCTTCAGCACGAACTGGAAATGGGTCTCGAGGCGGCGGTTCTTGCTGAGCAGGTCGTTGAGGTCGCGGTACAGGAAGCGGTACTGCCAGACCAGCTCGAACAGCATGTGGAAGAACAGCCAGGCGTCCTCGACGTTGCGCACGTTGTCGGCTGCGCGCAGCAGGCTGCACAGCGCCTGCTCGTAGCGGTCGAACAGCGTGTTGATCAGCGCGTCCTTGGCCGGGTAGTGGTAGTACAGGTTCCCCGGGCTGATGTTGAGCTCGGCCGAGATCAGCGTGGTGCTGACGTTGGGCTCCCCGAAGCGGTTGAACAGTTCCAGCGCGGCTTCGAGGATGCGCTCGGCGGTGCGGCGCGGGGCCTTCTTGCTGCCTCGGGAACTCATGCGGGGCAATCTAGCACCATCGCGACGCCCGACCAACCGGCAGGCGCTCCCCCTTCAGAAGGCGCTGCCTACAATCCCGGCTCCGCTCCGAGGCCCGCATGCCCGCCGTCCGTTTCGAGTCCGTTTCCAAGACCTATCGCACGCCGCGCGGCGACTTCCGGGCGCTTCAGGACGTGAGCTTCGACATCGAGGCCGGCGAATTCTTCGGTCTGCTCGGCCCCAACGGCGCCGGCAAGACGACGCTGATCAGCATCCTGGCCGGGCTGGCGCGTGCCAGCAGCGGGCGCGTCACGGTGCAGGGCCACGACGTCATCACCGACTACGTGGCGGCGCGCAAGGCGCTGGGCATCGTGCCGCAGGAGCTGGTGTTCGACCCCTTCTTCAGCGTGCGCGAGACGCTGCGCATCCAGAGCGGCTATTTCGGCGTGCGCGGCAACGAGGCCTGGATCGACGAGCTGCTCGAGTGCCTGGGCCTGGCCGACAAGGCCGGCGCCAACATGCGCCAGCTCTCCGGGGGCATGAAGCGGCGCGTGCTGGTGGCGCAGGCGCTGGTGCACCGCCCGCCGGTGATCGTGCTCGACGAGCCGACCGCCGGCGTCGACGTCGAGCTGCGCCAGACCCTGTGGGCCTTTGTCGCGCGGCTCAACCGCGAAGGCCGCACGGTGCTGCTGACGACGCACTACCTCGAGGAGGCCGAGGCGCTGTGCGGGCGCATCGCGATGCTCAAGCAGGGCCGCGTGGTCGCGCTCGACCGCACCGCCAACCTGCTGGCCGGCACCGCGCACCAGATGCTGCGCTTCAAGACCCACCAGACCCTGCCGCCGGCGCTGGCGGCGCGCGCGCGCGTGACCGGCCGCATCGTGCAGCTGGCGGCGCGCGGTGCCGGCGAGGTCGAGGCGCTGCTCGCGGCGCTGCGCGCGGGCGGTGTCGAGGCGGAGGACCTCGAGATCGGCCGCGCCGACCTCGAGGACGTGTTCCTCGAGATCATGCAGGGCGCGCCGGCCGCGGCGGCCACGGAGGCGCTGGCATGAGCGGCCCCTTCGCCGGGGCCGCGCCCCTGCTGCGCAAGGAGGTGCTGCGCTTCTGGAAGGTCGGCTTCCAGACCGTCGCCGCACCGGTGCTGACGGCGCTGCTCTACCTGCTGATCTTCGGCCATGTGCTCGAGGAGCATGTGCAGGTGTTCGGCCAGGTCGGTTACACCGCTTTCCTGATTCCCGGCCTGGTGATGATGAGCGTGCTGCAGAACGCCTTCGCCAACAGCTCGAGCTCGCTGATCCAGAGCAAGGTCACCGGCAACATCGTCTTCCTGCTGGTCACGCCGCTGTCGCACTGGGCCTGGTTCGCGGCCTATGTCGGCGCGGCGGTGCTGCGCGGGCTGATGGTCGGCGTCGGGGTGCTGGCGGTGACGGCGTGGCTGGCCCCGCTGGGCTGGACCGCGCCGGGCTGGACGCTGGTGTTCATGCTGCTCGGCGCCGCGATGATGGGCGCGCTGGGGCTGGTGGCCGGGCTGTGGGCCGAGAAGTTCGATCAGATCGCCACCTTCCAGAACTTCATCGTGATGCCGATGACCTTCCTGTCGGGCGTGTTCTATTCGATCGACTCGCTGCCGCCGTTCTGGCAGGCGGTCAGCCATCTCAATCCCTTCTTCTACATGATCGACGGCTTCCGCCACGGCTTCTTCGGCGTCAGCGACGTCTCGCCGTGGATCAGCCTCGTCGTCGTCGGCGCGAGCTTTCTGGTGGTCGCGGCCGTCGCGCTGCGCCTGCTCAAGACCGGCTACAAGCTGCGGTCT
>DATMJX010000006.1:0-9046 GCA_035553715.1 Methylibium sp. | reverse complement strand
CAGCGCACCAGTGCCGCGCCATCGCCGCCCGGGCGGTCGACCAGCGCGGCGGCGCGCGCGGCTGCGAGCGTGCGCGTCAGCGTCGCCGCATGCGGCAGCACCGTGCCGAGGAAGCGCAGCTCGTCGCCGCGCGCGATCAGCAGCGTCGGGAAGTTGTCGATGTCGAGGTCGAAGGGGGCGAGCGCGTCGCTCTCGTCCTCGATGTCGACCCAGACGAAGCGCACATCGCTGTTCGTCCGGGCGGCGTGCTCAAAGGTCGCGCGGTAGTCGCGGCAGCTGCCGCACCAGGCCGCGCACAGGCAGGCGACCAGCCAGGGCTCTTCGGTCTCGTGCATGTGCCCAGTGTGCCTCGGCGGTGGCACCGCGGCCCGCCGCGACGGCGGTGCGGGCCCCGAAACGACCAGGCCCGCTCGGGAGAGCGGGCCTGGTCGGGGAGCGGGAGGCCGGGGCGGTGTCAGAACGGGATGTCGTCGTCCATGTCGTCGAAGCCGGTGGCCGACTTCGGGGCCGGCGCCGGGGCGCTGCGCGGCGCCGGACGCGGGGCCGGGGCGCTGCGCTGCATGCGCTCGCCGCCGCTGTCGGCCTCGCCGCCGCCCAGGCCCTCGCGCCCGCCGAGCAGCTGCATCTGCTCGGCGATGATCTCGGTGGTGTACTTCTCGACGCCGTCCTTGTCCTGCCACTTGCGGGTCTTCAGGCGGCCCTCGACGTAGACCGGGCGGCCCTTCTTCAGGTACTCGCCGGCGATCTCGGCCAGTCGGTCGTAGAAGACCACGCGGTGCCACTCGGTCTCCTCGACCTTGTCGCCGGAATTCTTGTCCTTCCAGTTGCGCGTGGTCGCCAGCGTGATGTTGCACACCGCCGAGCCGCTGGGCGTGTAGCGCACTTCCGGGTCGCGGCCGAGGTTGCCGATGAGGGTGACTTTGTTGACGCTGGCCATGGGGCGGACTCCGGGGGGACAGGGCCGTCGACGGGGAACGGCCGGGCCGTCGATTATGCCGCCCGGCCCTCGCTTACCATGCCGCCCTCCCATGAGCAGCGCCCCGACCGATCCCCTCGCGATCCTGCAGCAGGTGTTCGGCTATGCGCGCTTTCGCGGCGCGCAGGCCGAGATCGTCGAGCAGGTCACCGGCGGCGGCGACGCGCTGGTGCTGATGCCCACCGGCGGCGGCAAGAGCCTGTGCTACCAGGTGCCGGCGATCGCGCGGCACCGCGCCGGCCGCGGCGTGGCGGTGGTCGTCAGCCCGCTGATCGCGCTGATGCACGACCAGGTCGGCGCGCTCGAGGAGGCCGGCGTGCATGCATCCTTCCTCAACTCGACGCTCGAGCTCGCCGAGGTGCAGCGCATCGAGCGCGAGATGATGAGCGGGCGCCTCGTGCTGCTCTACGCCGCGCCCGAGCGGCTGACGACGCCGCGCATGCTCGCGCAGCTCGATTCGCTGCACGAGCGCGGGCTGCTGAGCCTGTTCGCGATCGACGAGGCGCACTGCGTCAGCCAGTGGGGCCACGACTTCCGCGAGGACTACCTCGGCCTGAACGTGCTGCACGAGCGCTACCCCGGCGTGCCGCGCATCGCGCTGACCGCGACCGCCGACGCGCACACCCGCGAGGACATCGTCGAGCGGCTCGCGCTGCAGGACGCGCGCGTCTTCGTCAGCAGCTTCGACCGGCCGAACATCCGCTACCGCGTCGTCGAGAAGGACGATCCGCGCAAGCAGCTGCTGCGCTTCGTCGCCGACGAGCACGAGGGCGAGGCCGGCATCGTCTACTGCCAGTCGCGCAAGAAGGTCGACGACACCGCGGCCTGGCTGAGCGCCGAGGGCATCGCCGCGCTGCCCTACCACGCCGGGCTGGACGCGGCCGTGCGCCAGAAGCACCAGAACCGCTTCCTGCGCGAGGACGGCATCGTGATGGTCGCGACGATCGCCTTCGGCATGGGCATCGACAAGCCCGACGTGCGCTTCGTCGCCCACCTCGACCTGCCGAAGAACATCGAGGGCTACTACCAGGAGACCGGCCGCGCCGGTCGCGACGGCGAGCCGGCCGAGGCCTGGATGGCCTATGGCCTGGCCGACGTGGTGAACCAGCGCCGCATGATCGACGAGAGCCCGGCCGGCGAGGAGTTCAAGCGCCTGCAGCGCGGCAAGCTCGACGCGCTGCTGGCGCTCGCCGAGGCGCACGACTGCCGGCGCGTGCGGCTGCTGGCCTACTTCGGCGAGGCGTCGTCACCTTGCGGGAATTGCGACAACTGCCTGAACCCGCCCGAGGTCTGGGACGGCACCGAGGCGGCGCGCAAGCTGCTCAGCTGCATCCTGCGCTTCGGCCAGCATGGCCGCGGGCCGCGCAGCTTCGGCGCCGGCCACCTGATCGACGTGCTGCGCGGCAAGACCACCGACAAGGTCGCGCAGTACGGCCACGAGACGCTCAGCACCTTCGGCATCGGCGCCGAGCTGTCCGAAGCGCAGTGGCGCGGCGTGCTGCGCCAGCTCGTCGCGCTGGGCCATGTGGTCAGCGAGGGCGAGTACAACACGCTGGCGCTGATGCCCTCGGCCCGCGCGGTGCTCAAGGGCGAGGTGCCGATCCTGCTGCGCGTGGCGCGCGAGGCGCCGGGGCGACCGCGCAAGGCGCGCGCCGGCGGCGCGGCCCGCAGCGATGCGCCGGCCGATCTCGACGCCGCCGCGCAGGCGCGCTACGAGGCGCTGCGTGCCTGGCGCAGCGAGGTCGCGCGCGAGCACAACCTGCCGAGCTACATCGTGTTCTCCAACGCGACGCTGGCCGAGATGGCGCGCCTGAACCCCGGCAGCCTCGCGGCGCTCGGCGAGGTCAGCGGCGTCGGCGAGAAGAAGCTCGAGGCCTACGGGCGCGAGATCCTGCGGGTGCTCGGCGCCGGCTGAGCGCGGCCCGGCGCGCGGGGCCGCGCTGCGACAATCCCGGCCATGACGCTGCCCCTCCTGCACAACGACCGCTTCCTGCGCGCCTGCCTGCGCCTGCCGACCGACATGACGCCGGTGTGGCTGATGCGCCAGGCCGGCCGCTACCTGCCGGAGTACCGCGACACCCGCGCGAAGGCCGGCAGCTTCATGGGTCTGGCGACGAACCCGGACTACGCCACCGAGGTCACGCTGCAGCCGCTGGAGCGCTATGCGCTCGACGCGGCGATCCTGTTCTCCGACATCTTGACCGTGCCCGACGCGATGGGCCTGGGCCTGTCCTTCGCGCAGGGCGAGGGCCCGCGCTTCGCCCGCCCGCTGAAGGACGAGGCCGACGTCGCGCGGCTCGCCGTGCCCGACATGGACAAGCTACGCTACGTGTTCGACGCGGTCGCGTCGATCCGCCGCGCGCTGACCGTGGACGTGAACGGGGAAAGGAAAGGCCGCGTCCCGCTGATCGGCTTCTCCGGCAGCCCCTGGACGCTGGCCTGCTACATGGTCGAGGGCGGCGGCAGCGACGACTACCGCCTCGTCAAGACCATGATGTACGCGCGGCCCGACCTGATGCACCGCATCCTGGCCATCAACGCCGACGCGGTGGCCGCCTACCTGAACGCGCAGATCGAGGCCGGCGCGCAGGCCGTGATGGTGTTCGACAGCTGGGGCGGCGTGCTGGCCGACGGCTGCTTCCAGCGCTTCAGCCTCGCCTACACCGAGCGCGTGCTGCGTCAGCTCAAGAAGGAACACGCGGGCTGCCGCATCCCGCACATCGTCTTCACCAAGGGCGGCGGGCTGTGGCTCGAGCAGATCGCCGCGAGCGGCTGCGACGTCGTCGGCCTCGACTGGACGGTGAACCTCGGCCAGGCGCGCGCGCGCATCGGCGAGCGCTGTGCGCTGCAGGGCAACCTCGACCCGAACGTGCTGTTCGCGCCGCCCGAGGCGATCCGTGCCGAGGTCGCCAAGACGCTGGAGAGCTACGGCCCGCCGACCGCCGGCAGCGGCCACGTGTTCAACCTCGGCCATGGCATCAGCCAGTTCACGCCGCCGGAGAACGTGAGCGTGCTGGTCGACGCGGTGCACGAGCACTCGAGGCGCCAGCGGACCGCCGGCTGAGCCCGCGCCGGGCAAGAGGGTTTACCCTTAATTGCCCGAATCGGTGCTCGACTTATCCCCATTCGGCAGCTTCCGGATGCACCGGCATGAGGCGGCGACGGCGTCGCGGCGCCCTGATGGCGGTATGCGCTAAGTGATTGATTCATATAAGGCTCTGCGCGTGCACGGAAAAGCCTCATTCCAAGACATCTGCAAGGCCGTCAAGCAGTTAGACGCCGTGTGCGCAGGTTTCCCACAAAGTTTTCCACAGGTCCCGTGGATAGGTCTGAAAAGCCTGTCAGATCAAGGACTTGTAGGGATTCTTTGACGAGAGGTCGAGCTTTCGTGGCCAAGTCGACCTCCAGCGCCTTAGTGACCGGCTACCGCGTTGCGGTCGCGGTCGAGGCGCCGGCGCACAGCGGGCTGCAGGGGCCGCTCGACTACCGGGCCGATCGGGCGCTCGCGCCCGGCACGCTGGTGCGCGTGCCGCTGGGGCGCCGCGAGGTGGCCGGCGTGGTCTGGGACGCCCCCGGGGGCGCGACCGAGGCGGCCGCGCTGCGCCCGGTGCTCGAGGTCTTCGATGCCTTGCCGCCGCTGCCGCCGGCCTGGCGCGAGCTGGTCGGCTTCGCGGCCGGCTATTACCAGCGCGGGCTCGGCGAGGTCGCGCTGGCGGTGCTGCCGCCGGAGCTGCGCACGCTCGACGGCGCCGGGCTGCTGCGCCGGCTCGCACGCCTGCGCAAGCGCCTGGGCGCGGCCGAGCCGGCCGGGGTGGCGCCCGAGGGGCCGCCGCCGACGCCCGAGCAGGCCGCGGTGCTGGCCGAGCTGGCCGGCGCCGAGCCGGGCGTCGCGCTGCTGTACGGCGCCACCGGCAGTGGCAAGACCGAGGTCTACCTGCGCGAGGCCGCGCGTGCGCTCGCCGCCGGCCGCCAGGCGCTCGTGCTGGTGCCGGAGATCAACCTGACGCCCCAGCTCGAGGCGCGCTTCATCGAGCGCTTCCCGGGCCGGCGCGTCGTTTCGCTGCACAGCGGGCTGACGCCGGCGCAGCGGCTGCGCCACTGGCTGATGGCGCTGCTCGGCGAGGCCGAGCTGGTGCTGGGCACGCGCATGGCGGTGTTCGCGCCGCTGCCGCGCTGCGGGCTGATCGTGGTCGACGAGGAGCACGACCCCTCCTACAAGCAGCAGGAGGGGGCGCGCTACTCGGCCCGCGACCTGGCGGTGCTGCGCGGGCGCCTCGAGGGGGCGCCGGTGCTGCTCGGCTCGGCCACGCCCTCGCTGGAGACCTGGCACAACGCGCTGCCGGCGGCCGAGGGAGGCGCGGGCCGCTACCGGCGGCTGCGGCTGCCGGCGCGCATCGGCGGCGGCGCGCTGCCGGCGGTGCGGCTGCTCGACCTGGGCGCGATCCCGCGCGAGCAGGTCTACGCCGGCGGGGGCCTGGCGCCGGGCCTGCTGGCCGCGCTGCGCGAGCGGCTGGCGCGCGGCGAGCAGAGCCTGCTGTTCCTCAACCGGCGCGGCTACGCGCCGGTGCTGCACTGCACCGAATGCGGCTGGAAGAGCGAGTGCGCGCACTGCAGCGCCTGGCGCGTGTTCCACAAGAGCGACCGCACGCTGCGCTGCCACCACTGCGGCCTGGCCGAGCGCGTGCCGCGCGCCTGCCCCGGCTGCGGCAACGCCGACATCCAGCCGGTCGGCCGCGGCACCGAGCGGCTTGAGGAGCAGCTCGCCGAGCTGCTGCCCGGTGCGCGCATCGGCCGCATCGACGCCGACACCACCCGCCGCAGCGGCGCGCTGGAGGCCGAGCTGGCGCGCGTGCACGCCGGCGAGGTGGACGTGCTGGTCGGCACCCAGATGATCGCCAAGGGCCACGACTTCCGGCGCATCACGTTGGTCGCGGCGGTGAACCCGGACGCGGCGCTGTTCGCGAGCGATTTCCGCGGCCCCGAGCGCCTGTTCGCGCTGCTGCTGCAGGCCACCGGCCGCGCCGGCCGCGACGCGGGGCAGGCCGCGCAGGCCGAGATGTGGGTCCAGACCTGGCATCCGCAGCACCCGCTGTACGCGGCGCTGCGCGCGCACGACTACGAGGCCTTCGCGGCGCGCCAGCTCGCCGAGCGCCGCGGCGCCGGGCTGCCGCCCTATGCGCATCTGGCGCTGCTGCGCGCCGATGCGCGCAGCCAGGCGCTCGCGCAGGGCTGGCTGGCCGCGGTGGCGGCCGCCGCGGCCGCGGTCGAGGGCGCCGAGCAGGTGCTGATCTATCCGCCGGTGCCGCTGGCGGTGCAGCGCGTCGCCGACGTCGAGCGTGCGCAGATGCTCGTCGAGTCGGCCTCGCGGCCGGCGCTGCAGCGCTTCCTGGCCGCCTGGGCGGCCGAGCTGCATGCCAAGCGGCCCGAGAGCCGCGGCCTGCTGCGCTGGGCGGTCGACGTGGATCCGCTGGCGATCTGACCGGGCGCCGGGCCCTCAGCCCGCCCGCTCGGCGTTGCGCAAGGCGAGTGTCTCGAACTGCGCGACGGGCATCGGCCGGCCGAACAGGTAGCCCTGGTAGGCGTGGCAGCCCATCTGGGCGAGCGCGTCGCGCTGGGCCTCGTTCTCGACGCCCTCGGCGATCGCCTCGATGCCCAGGCTGGCGGCCAGCACGGCCACCATGCGCGCGATCGCCGCGTCGTTCGGGTCGACCAGCAGATCCTTGACGAAGCCGCGGTCGATCTTCAGCTCGGCGAGCGGCATGCGCTTGAGGTAGGCCAGCGACGAGTAGCCGGTGCCGAAGTCGTCGAGCGAGAAGCGCAGGCCGCGCGTGCGCAGGATGTTCATCTTGCCGATGATCGACTCGAGGTGGGTCGCCAGCGAGCTCTCGGTGAGTTCGAGCATCAGGCGTCGCGGGTCGGCGCCGGTCTGGTCGAGCACGGCCAGCACCTGGTCGGTGAAGGGGCTTTCGCGCAGCTGCTTGGCGCTCACGTTGACGGCCAGCGTGATGTCGGCGAACGCCGGCTGGTCGGCCCAGGCGGCGAGCTGCCGGCAGGCCTGCTCCAGTACCCAGGCGCCGATCGGCACGATCAGCCCGCTTTCCTCGGCCTGCGCGATGAAGTCGCCGGGCAGCACCAGCCCGCGCGTCGGGTGCTGCCAGCGCAGCAGCGCCTCGCCGCCCCGGATGCGGCCGTCCGCCCAGACCTGCGGCTGGATGTACAGCTCGAACTGCGACAGGCGCAGCGCCTCGCGCAGCTCCCGGTCGACGATGACGCTGTGGTCGACCGCGGTCTGCATCCGCGGGTCGAAGAAGCGCAGCGTGTTGCGGCCGGCGGCCTTGGACTGGTACATCGCCACGTCGGCCTGCTTCAGCAGCTCGTCGGCCGTGGTGTCGGGGCCGGTCTGGATCGCCACGCCGATGCTGGGCGTGCAGAAGTGCGTGGTGCCGGCGAGCTCGTAGGGTTGGGAGAGCTGCTCGAGGATCTTCTGGCCCACGATCTCGGCATGCCCGGCCGTCTGCAGCTCCGAGCGGCTGGCATCCACGAGCAGCACGACGAACTCGTCGCCGCCGAAGCGCGCCACCGTGTCCCCGGTGCGCACGCAGCCGCGCAGCCGGTGTGCGACCTCCCTGAGCAGCAAGTCACCGATGTCGTGGCCGCGCGTGTCGTTGAGCGACTTGAAGTTGTCGAGGTCGATGAAGAGCACGACGCAGAACTGGGGCTGGCGGCGCGCCACGCTCAGGGCCTGCGCGAGGCGGTCCTGCAGCAGCCGGCGGTTGGGCAGGCCGGTCAGCGGGTCGTAGAAGGCCAGGCGGTGGATCTCGGCCTCGGCCTCTTTCGCCGACGTGATGTCACGGGCGATCTTCGAGGCGCCGACGACGCGCCCGCTGGCGTCGCGGATCGGCGAGATCGTCACCGACACGTCGATCAGCTGGCCGTCCTTGCGGCGCCGCACGGTCTCGAAGTGGTCGACGCGCTCGCCGCGGGCGATGCGCGCGAGGATCTGCGGCTCCTCGTCGCGGCGGTCGGGCGGCATCAGCAGCAGCATCGGCTGGCCGATGACTTCATCGGCGGTGTAGCCGAACAGCCGCTCGGCCCCCGCGTTCCAGCTGGTGATGATGCCCTCGGGGGTCTTGCTGATGATCGCGTCATCCGAGGAGTTCACGATGGCGCGGAACTGCATCAGCTCCATCCTCGCGAGGCTGGCCTGGGTATCGCGGACCCAGGCGAGCACGCTGTCCTTGCGGTCGGCCGGCACCGCGATGGGCGAGGAGAAGTCGCCCGCCCCGAGCCGGGCGATCGTCTTCTGCAGCTCGGCGACCGAGCCGCCCAGGATCACGTGCAGCTCCCGGTACACGAGCCACAGCAGGTAGATCAGCAGCGCGCCGAGGACGATCTGCACGAAGCGCACGCGCTGCGTCAGGCCCCGCGCCGACTGCACGGCCTCCAGCGTGCGGGCGTTGACCAGGCGGTCGAACTCGACGATCGGCCGCATGATGTCGACCTTGGCGCGGTGGAAGGCCGCGTCGTGCAGCATCGCGATCGCCCGCTCGCGGGCGGAGTCGTCGGTCGGCCCCGCCTGCTCGACCAGGGCCATCGCGGCATATTCGATCTTGGTCAGCGCGTCGGAATTGAGCTTCGCGGCAGCCAGCCTTTGCAGTTCCGCCTCGGTGAAGCCGGCGCGCCGCATCACCTCGAGCAGCGGCAGCGCCGGCCCGTCGCCGCTGTCGCGGGCCGTATCGATGGCATGGAAGTCCCAGTACGAGGGACCGTAGTCGATCGGCCGTGCGCGCTTGCCGTCGCGGATCTCGTGCACGGCCTCGAACTGCCGCTTGAAGGCCGGATCGCCGGTGATCACGTAGGTCCGCACGAGGCGCGTCAGGTCGTTCGACGACTGCCGCAGCTCGTCGGCGAGCAGCAGCGATTTCAGGCGGGTCTCGTTGGTCTGCTGCAGCTGCCCCTCGGCGTGGATCACCATGAAGAAGCTGGCGATGAAGGCCAGGATTCCCCCCACCATGGCCAGCAGGTAGAGGCTGAACTTGCTCAGCCGGAGGGAGCGGCGCGCGCCAGGGG
>DATMJX010000005.1:0-11817 GCA_035553715.1 Methylibium sp. | reverse complement strand
GCCGCTGCGGCAGCCGCGCCCGGACCTCGCCCGGCGCGCTGCGCGCCCGCACCGGCCGCTCCTCCTGACGGGCGCGGTAGTCGGCGATCCAGTCGATCAGCGCATGGCCGTGCCGGCGGAACTCCTCGGGTGTCATCGACCGATTATCCGCAGCGCCCGCGGCAGCGCGCTCAGACGTCGAGCGTGTAGACCTGCGCGGCGGCGCGCTCGGTGGCGCTGTGACCGGCCAGCGGCCGATCCCAGACCGCGTCCAGGGCGTCGGTGCCCGGTGCGAGCCCGGCGGTCATCACGGCGACTTCCTCGGACGCGGCGTCGAACTCGGCGCGCTGCACGCGCTGGGCATCGAACAGCCGCGCGAGCATCGCCCCGTCGGAGGCGATCAGGATGAGGTAGCGGGCAGGGCTCTGCATGGGTCGATGCAGTCTAGCGGCAGCGCGCCTGCGCCACCAGGGAGCACCGGCACGGACGAACCGGCTTCGGTGGCATCGCACCGCCGGACCGTGTCACGCGCAACCCTGCGCCCGGGGCCCGCGGCGCGTCAAGCGGCCGCGCCGAGGGCCCCCACCTGCTGCTTGTGCGCAGCGAGTGCGGCAATGATCTTCGAGATGTCGTCGTCGCTGTGGGCCGCGCTGAGGCTGATGCGCACGAGGCACAGCCCGGCGGGCGTGGCCGGCGGGATCATCAGGTTGGTATAGATCCCGGCGTCGAGCAGCCCCTGCCACAGGGCCAGGGCCGCCGCACGCGTGTCGAACACGACCGCGGCGACCGGGCCCGGCGACGTCGTTCCGAGCCGGTAGCCGAGCCGGGCCACCTCGGCATAGAGGCGCTCGGCGTGGCGCCACAGGCGCGCGCGCAGGTCCTGCCCCTCGAGCACCCGGCGCAACGCCTGGTGCGTCGCGGCGATCACCGGGGGCGCCGGCGAGGCCGTGAAGATGTAGGGACGGCTGGCCATGCGCAGCAACTCCGTCTCGGCATGCCGGCCGAGGCAGAAGCCGCCGATGCTGCCCAGGCTCTTCGAGAACGTGCCGACGACGAAGTCGACCTCGTCGAGCAGCCCCTGCTCCTCACACAGGCCCAGGCCACGCGGACCGAACACGCCGAAGGAGTGCGCCTCGTCGACCAGCAGCCAGGCACCGTGGCGCCGCGCGACCTCGGTGATCTCGCGCAGCGGCGCGCGGTCGCCCAGCGTGCTGTAGAGGCTCTCGACGACGACCAGCGTGCGGCGCGCATCCTCGCCCAGGCGCGCGAGGCGGCGGTCGAGGTTCTCCGGGTCGTTGTGGCGGAAGCGGATCGTCGTGGCCTGGCTCAGCCGGCAGCCGTCGTGGATGCTGGCATGGCTGTCGGCGTCGATCAGCAGGAAGTCACCCTCACCGGCCAGTGCCGACAGCGCGCCCAGGTTGGCCTGGTAGCCGGTCGAGAAGACGATGCAGGCCGGCCAGCCGAAGGCCGTGGCGAGGGCCTGCTCCAGCGCACGGTGCCCGGCGTAGTTGCCGCTGGCCATGCGCGAGCCGGTGGTGCCGGTGCCCAGCGCCTCGATCGCCTCGATGGCCGCGGCGCGGCACGTGGCGTCGTAGGTCAGGCCGAGGTAGTTGTTGGTGCCGGCCAGGATCACGCCGCGGCCGTCGATGGTGGCCGCCGTGGCCGACTGGATGCGATCCATCGGTGTGGCGATCGGTGCCACGCGGCCGCTCTCCGCCAGCCCCGCCCGCAACGCTCGCTGTGCGGCAAACTTGTCGAGCAGACTCACGGCGTACCGCGCTTCAGCTTCAGGATGCCGGCGCAGAGCTCGTCGATGGTGCGAGCCTGCGCCACCGTCTCGACCGGGATCGAGAGGTCCAGGTGGTCTTCGATTTCCATGACCAGGTCCATCACCTCGGCCGAATCGAGGTCCGCGGCCTGTGCCAGGTCCGCATCCCCCGCAATCCCGACCGCACTCGGGCGGATGAGGCCGAGCGCCTCGCGAATGGTCGCCTCGATCGAGGCCGCCAGCGCGTCCGCGGCCGCTGACGACAGCGCCCCACTCATGGCGTGACTCCCACGGCCTCGGCCGTGACGCGCCGACCGTCACCGACGTAGCGGCTGCGCGACTCCTGCTGTGCCTCGGCCGCCGCACGGCGCTCCAGGAACTCCTTGCGCGTCGAACTGCGCGAGAGCTTGCCCGAGGACGTGCGCGGCAGCGTGTGCGGTGGCACCAGCTCGATCAGGCAATGGATGGCGAACTCGGCATGGATGGCCTGCTGCAGCCGCTCGGCCAGGCTGGCCAGCTTGCGCGGGTCGGTCTCGCGGCATTGCACGACCAGCACCGCGGTCTCGTCCTCGTCCTCGTCGGGGATCGAGAACGCCGACGCGTCGGAATGCCGCACCTCGGGCTGCTGCTCGGCCAGGGTCTCGAGATCCTGCGGCCAGATGTTGCGCCCCTTGATGATCATCAGGTCCTTGGCCCGCCCGGTGATGTGCAGCGTGCCACCGGCCTGGTAGCCGATGTCGCCGGTGTCGAGCCAGCCGTCCGCGGACAAGACCTCCCGCGTGGCCTCGGGGTTGCCGAAGTAGCCCGACATGACGCTGGGGCCACGCAGGTGGATGCGCCCACAGCGCCGCTCCGGCAGCGGCCGACCGCTTTCGTCGCGGATCTCCATCTCGTAGCCCGGCAGCGGCGCACCGCAATCGATGAAGGCCTTGCCCTTCAAGGCCTCGTCGTCCGCCCGCACCGGGACGGCCTCGCCATCGTGCGCCAGCCTGTCGAAATCGACGACATCGCTGCGGGCTCCCTGCGCGAGCGGCGCAAAGCTGACCGCCAGCGAGCATTCCGCCATGCCGTAGCTGGGCAGGAAGGCGCGCTCATCGAAGCCGGCATCGGCGAGCGTGGCGGCGAACTCGCGCAGCGATTCGGGGTGGATCATCTCGGCGCCCACGCCGGCGACACGCCAGGCCGACAGGTCCAGGCTCTGCGTATCGGCGGGCCGCACACGGCGTGCGCACAGCGTGTAGCCGAAGGGCGGGCTGAACGACACCGTGGCGCGGTTCTGCGACATCAGCTTGAGCCACAGCCGAGGGCGCATCGCGAAATCGCGCGTCGGCAGGTAGTCGACCGAGCGTTGCGTCGCGACGCAGCCCAGCACGATGCCGACCAGCCCCATGTCGTGGTAGTAGGGCAGCCAGGAGCAGAAGCGGTCGCTCGGCGTCAGGCGAAAGCCGTGGTTGAAGATCGCCTTCAGGTTGGCCATGACCGCCGACTGCGTGATCATCGTGCCGCGCGGGAAGCGGGTGCTGCCGGAGGTGTACTGCAGGTAGGCCAGATCGGCGGGCGCCGGCGGCACGGGCGCCGTGTCCACGGCCTTCAGGGACGAGAACTCGTCCAAGGTCCCGACGAGCGCCAGGGGCAGGCCCTCGCCCGCCTCGCGCAGGAAGCCGATGAAATCCGGCGGCGCAAAGGCGGCCACGGCCTCGCAGGCCAGCAGCAGCTGGCGCAGGTGGCGGACGAAGGCCTCGCGGCCGCCCAGGTGCACGGCGGCGGGCAGCGGCACCGGGACCAGCCCTGCGTACTGGCAGGCATAGAACATCACGGCGAAGTCGGCGTGCGTGTGCGCGACGAGCGCCAGCCGCTGGCCTCGGCCCAGAGGCGCCAGGCGCCGCGCCAGCTCGAGCGCCCGTTCGCGCAGCTCCCGGTAGGACAACGCGGCGACCAGCTGCCCCCGTCCATCGTAGAAATTGAAGCCGGAGTCACCGCGCGCAGCGTAGTCCAGCGCGTCCGCAAGGGTCGCGAAATCCGCGCTGCGCAACTCGATGCCGCTGGCGGTCGGGGTCGGGCGATCGTGGGAGAGCATCGGTCCGTTCACTGGACGCCGCTCCTTCGGCCACGCTGGCCTCGCAAGTGAGCCATCAACCTCTGCCCTTTCCTTCTACAAACCATCGCCCACCGGTCATGCAATGTGGATATCGTCGCGCTGCCATCGAGCCGTCACGGAAACAGTATCTTACGAAGCGCGGCGGATCGCTGCGGATTCAGGCACCGGTCGTGTCCAGGAACTCGGCGAGTTGCTCCAGCGTCGGGTAGTCAAAGAGATCGGTGACGTCGATGCGCTGCGGGAATTCTCGTTCAATCGCCTCGTGGATCCGGGCCAGGGTCAGCGAGTTCAGGTTGATCTCAAGCAAGTTGGTCTGTAACGTCAGCCTCTGGTCAGCGACGAGTCCGGCACAGATCTCCTGCAGGCGCCGAGCCGTCGACCCCGCGCCGGTTTCGTCGGTGCCGACACCCTGGGTCTGCGCCACCAGCGGGGCCAGTGCAGCCAGGACCTCGTCGAACTCCCCCTGCTCGAACGCGGTGGCCAGCGCATAGCGCTGCAGCTTGCCGCTGCTGGTCCTCGGAATCTGCCGGACCGGCACGACATGCGCGACCTCCAGGCCGCACTGCTGCAGCAGTGCGCGCCGCAGCTCGACGACCTTCGGCACGAAGTCGTCCAGCTCCGCCCGGTGCTGGACGAACAGCGCGAGCGCCTCGCTGTCGGCCGCCCCGCGGCGTACACCGGCGGCGGCGACGCGATGGGCCTCGATCCCCGCCACCTGCTCGGCGATGCGCTCCAGGTCATGCGGGTAGTGGTTCTGCCCGTTGACGATGACCAGGTCCTTGGCCCGCCCGGCAATGACGAGCTGGCCGTCCCAGAGCAGCCCGAGGTCGCCGGTATCGAACCAGCCGTCCGGGGTGCGCGACGCCAGCGTGCGCGCCTCGTCGTGGTAATAGCCTCGGGTGACGTTGTCGCCACGCATCTGCACATGGCCGAGCACCTGCTCGCCGCAGACCGCGCCGTCCTCGCCGGTGATGCGCAGCTCGGTGCCCGGCACCGGCGTCCCCAGCTTGACGAACTCGACCACGGAGGAGCGCTCGCCCGGCGCGGCACGGCACTGCACCGTCCCCACGCGCAGGCCCGCCCGGGGCAGCTCGATCGTCTCGAGCGCGCTGCCGGGACGCGGAAAGCTGACCGCCAGGCTCGCTTCGGCCAGCCCGTAGACCGTGAACATGGCGCTCGGCTTCAGCCCATGTGCCGCCATCGTCCGGACGAAGCGGCGACATGTTTCGGCCGAGATCGGCTCCGCACCATTGAAGATGAGCCGCACGGCCGACAGATCCAGTCCGCGGGGGAGCTTGGCCTCGTACTGCCGCAGGTAATGCTGGTAGCCGAAATTCGGCGAGCACAGCACCGTGGCGCGGCGGAGGCTGGCCTGCTCCAGCCACATCAGCGGCCGCCGCGCGAACAGGTCGGTGCGCATGAGGCCATGGCTGACGCCGCAGGCCAGCATGTTCAGATGAAAGCCGATCAGCCCCATGTCATGGGACAGCGGCATCCAGCTCAGCGCCACGTCCTTGTCGGAGAACGCCCCCGCCTCGCGGATGGCGGCAATGTTCGCGCACAGATTGCGGTGCGTGAGCATCACCCCCTTGGGCTCGCCGGTCGAGCCGGACGAGTATTGGATGAAGGCCAGGTCGTCCGGCTGCACCGGCTGCACCTGCCCGGGCTCGCCGATGTCCAGGCCGGTGGGAAGCACGGCACAGGCGCGCAGGCGCTGGCCCTCCTCGATGAGCCCGTGCGCGGCGGCGAAGCCTGCCATGCGCTCCAGTGCGGCGGCATCGATGTAGACCGAGACGCGCTCGAACTGGCCGAACACGCGCAGCAGCTTGCGCCGATGCTCGTCGGCACCGGGCGGCGCCAGCGGCACCGCCACCATGCCGCCCAGCACGCAGGCCCAGAACATCTCCAGGAAGCGTTCGTTGTCGTCCACGCACAGCAGCATCGCGTGACCGGGCCGCAGTCCCTGCCGCTGCAGGGCACCGAGCAGGCCGAGCGCGCGCTGGCGCAGCCGCGCGAAGCTGAGGACGCGCTGCTCGTCCTGTCCGTCGATGAGGGTGATCTGGCGGTCCTCGCGCGCGTCGGCCGGGAGGATGTCGTGGAGGGTCTGGAATCGCAGCATGGTCTAGCGGACAACGACACGCATCGGGAGATCCTGGCGGGTGCGCAGGTTGATCTGGAACTCCGGCTCCGGGGCCGCCGCGGCAGCGTAGACGAGCCGGAAGCGCCGCGCCACCATCGCGAGGTGCGTCGTCATCTCGGCCATCGCGAACGCGGCACCGATGCAGTAGCGGGGGCCGGCGGAGAACGGCAGGAAGGCAAAGCCGTGGCGGGCGTCGGCCACGGCGGGTGCGAAACGCGCCGGGTCGAATTGCTCCGGCTGCTCCCAGTGCGCCGCATGGCGGTGCAGCAGGTAAGGACAGATGAAGATGTCGGTGCCGGCCGGCACGTGGTAATCACCGAGCCGGTCGTCCCCCAGCGCACGGCGGCTGAACAGCCACACCGGCGGATACAGACGCAGAGCCTCCTGCAGCACCTGCTGCACGTAGGCGGGCGGCGCGGTCGGCTCCTCCCCCGGGGCCTCGGCGGCGAGGGCCTCGTGCAGCCGGGCCTCGACCGCCGGATGCTGCGACAGCAGGTACCAGGTCCAGTTGAGCGTGCTGGCGGTGGTCTCGTGGCCCGCGACGATGAGGGTCATCACCTCGTCGAGCAGAGCCCGAGGGGGCATCGCCTCGCCGCTGTCCTTGTCGCGGGCTTCCATCAGCATCGACAGCAGGTCCATCTCGATGCGTTGCTCCTTGCGACGCGCGTCGATCATGGCCAGCACATGGCGCGTCAGGGCCCGGAATTTCGCCGCGAACGGCAGATCACGCCGGGTCTCGCGGGTCAGCAAGTCGAAGGGGCTTCCCCCCTCGGCCTCGATCAGGCGGTCGAGGTCGGTGCTGAACAGCGCCTGCAGCACGACATTCAGTGCCACGTCGCTGAGCTCGCGCGTGAGGTTGATCGGCTCGTCGCGCGCGGCATGGCCCGCCCAGCGCTCGACGAGCTCCTGGTTGAAACGTTGCATCAGCACGGTGAAGCCGCGGATCACCTGGCTGTGGAAGGCCGGCTGCATCATGCGGCGCTGGCGCGACCACAGCTCGCCCTCGCTGACGATCAGGCCGTTGCCGAGCAGGACGCGCACCCGCTCCAGGCCCACGCCCTTGACGTAGTTGCCGCGGTTCGTCAGCAGCACGCGACGGATGCACTCGACGTCGTGGATCACCAGACCGTCGTTTGCCCGGCTCACGGTCGGTACGCGGCAGATGTCGCCGTAACGCCCCTTCAGGGCCTGCAGCAACGACAGGCTTTCGTCGTTGGCATCGAGGTCGTAGCGCTCCTGCGGGCCGGGGGCCAGCACTTCCTGAACCATAATCTGGCTTCCGTTTCGGCCTGCAAATTGTGTCATGCGCAGGCCAGCCGCCGCCTCCATGTCCGTCTCGGTTCTGGTCACGTCCGACTTCGCCCTTGCGCCCGCGATCGAGGCCGACTGGCTGGCCCAGCTGCCAGCGGCCCGGCGTGGCGAGATCGGGCGCTGGCCTGACACACGGGCGCGGCAACGCTCGCTGCTGGGCAGTCGCTTGCTCGCCGAGGGCCTGCGCCGGCTGGGTTATCCAGCCTCGGCGCTGTCCACGCTGCACTACGCCCCCCGCTCGAAGCCGACCCTCGGCGTGCCGGTGGACTTCAGCCTGTCGCACTGCGAAGGGCGCGTCGTGTGCGCGCTGTCGACGCGGGGGGCGGTCGGCATCGACGTCGAGCGGCTGGAAGGTCTGCAGGCCGGTGAATTCCAGCTCTACCTCAGTGCGGCCGAGCGGGCCTGGGCGGGGCGCAGCGCACGGCGCTTCTACACCCTGTGGACGCGCAAGGAGGCGGTCGCCAAGGCGGCCGGCCGCCGGGGCCTGCGTGACGTGGCCCGGGTCGACACCATGCCGTCTCGCCACGACGCCGCCTTCGAGGGGCGCCTGTGGCGCACGCCGGTGGTCGCCGTCGGTCGTCACCACGTGGCCCACCTCGCGCTGGCGGACGAGGCACGCGAGATCACCATCAGCCGGCTCGAGCCGCAGACGTTCGCCGAGGCCGCTCGCGCGGCCCGGTAAATTCCAGTTCCCTGACCCCTTCGCGAGAGCTTCCACCGTGGTCCTACCCCAACGCGCGCTGATCCTCGGCGCCGGCCAAGGCAGCCGTCTGCTGCCGCTGACCGAGAAGATGCCCAAGTGCCTGCTCGACCTGAGCGGGCGCAGCATGCTCGAGTGGCAGTTGCGCGGGCTGGCCCGCGCCGGCATTCCCGAGGCCGTGATCGTGACGGGCTTCCACCCCGAGCTGGTCGAGGCCGAGCTGCAGCGGATCGCCCCGCCGCAGATGCGGGTGCGCACCCTCTACAACCCTTTCTACAAGCTCGCCGACAACCTCGCAAGCTGCTGGATGGCGCGCGCCGAGCTCAGTGGCCCCTGCCTGGTGCTCAACGGCGACACCCTGTTCGAGCCTGCGATCGCCGCGCGCCTCGTCGGCGCCCCGGACGCGCCCATCACCGTCACGATCGACCGCAAGCCGGGCTACGACGCCGACGACATGAAGGTGGAGACCGAGGGAGAGCACCTGCGCGCCATCGGCAAGACCTTGCCGATGGCCAGCGTCAACGGCGAGTCGATCGGTTTCCTGCGCTTCAACGCCGAGGGTGCCGCGCGCTTCGTCGACGAGCTGGAGCGCACGATGCGCACGGCCGAGGGACCGGCGAAGTGGTATCTCTCGGCGATCGACCGCCTCGCACGCTCCGGGACCGACGTGCGCGTGCTCTCGATCGAGGGGCTGCAATGGGGCGAGCTCGACTTCCCCGCCGATCTGGCACAGGTGCGGGCGCTGGCCGGCAGCTGGCAGGACGCGCCGCAGCCCGCCGCTTCCGCCGCGGCCTGACCGCGCAGCCTCAGGCTCGCGCGGCCGGGCGCTGGGCCGCGACGAGCTGGCGGACCAGCACCAGATCCTCGGGCTTGTCGACGTCGATCGCGGCGCGCCCGTCGCGCATCTCGACGATCGCCAGCCGCGCACCACCGCCCAGCGCACCGAGCCGTGCACTGGCCGCCGCCAGCGTCAGCCACCCGAGGCGGTAGCGCAACGCAAGCGTCCAGCCCAGGCGGCGCATCATGCACACCGGTCGCTTGCGTTCGCTCTCCAGTTCGCGCCACAGCGCAATCACGCCGGCCGCGACGGGCCTCGCCAGCAGAAACAGGTTGCAGCCCGAGAACTCGCCGTCGGCAAAGCGCAGCCAGGTGCGCCGCGTATCGGGCGCGGCCGCCTCCACCACATCGCGCCGCCCCAGCGCCACCGCGACGTCGGCGTCCCCCGGACAAGCGGCGAGGAACTCCTGCAGCCAGTCCGCCTGCAGCAGGGCATGGTCGGCCGTCGTGACGAGCAGCGGCGTGCCCTCGCGGGACAGCGCCGCGGCCGTGGTGGCGCTGGGTCCGTCCGCGGGCGCCATGATCGCGAGGGGCTTGTCGCAAGCCGGCGGCTGCAGCCCCGGCAGGCCGTTGAGCAGTTCGGGGCGCTCGATCGCGACGACGATGCGGGTGACTTCGGGCACCGCGGCGAGCGCTGCGACCACGCGCTCGATCATCGTGAGGCCGCCGATCTCGATCAGGGCCTTGTGGCTGACGCCGGCGTGGCGGGCCAGCGGATCGCCCCCCGCGCGCGTGCCGGCGAGGACCAGCGCGGTGAGCGGCTTCACGCCCCCAGGGCCTTCTCGTAGACGCGGTAGGTCTTGTAGGGGTCGGCGCCCAGCGCTTCGATGACGTGGCGCATCGGCCGGTTGTCCTCGAGGATCCAGGACAGCTCGACCTGGCGCACGCCCTTGGCCTGCAGACCCTTGCGCAGGGTGTCGATGACGAGGAAGGGCGCCATGCTGCCCGTCAGCCCGCCGCTGAAGCTGCGCCGGATGCCCATCAGCGGCACGCGCGCCGTGCGCGCACCGCGCTGCAGGCGCAGCAGCAGCTTGAGCCAGTTGAAGGGCAGCAGGCGGCCGCCGAAATCGGCGATGAGCTCGTTGAGGTTGGGCAGCGCGATGCCGAAGCCGACCGCCTCGCCGTTCATCTCGACGATGGCGACGCACTTCGGGTCGATCAGCATCTTCAGGCTCTTGGCCATGTGCGCGATCTCGGCCGGCGTGAAGGCGATGAAGCCCCAGTTGCGCGACCAGGCGTCGTTGAAGATCGCGGTGACGGTGTCGAACTCTTCCCGATAGCGCTTCGTGTCGAGGTTGCGCACGGTCAGGCCGGCGGTCTTGCCGGCATCGATGCGACGGCGTACCGCGGCGGGCAGCTCGTGCTCGATGTCGTACAGGTAGGCGATCAGGTCCTTCGCCTTCGCGTAGCCCAGGGCCTCGATGCGCGGCCCGGCATAGCGCGGGTCGTGCCCCATCAGCATCACCGGCGGCGTGTCGAAGCCCTTGACCAGCAGGCCGGTCTCCTCGTTGATCGACAGGTTGAAGGGCCCGAGGATGCGGCGCTTGCCGCGCGCGCGCAGCCAGCCTTCGGCGGCCGCGAACAGCGCGGCGAACACCTCGGGGTCGTCCTCCGCCACGATCATGCCGAAGTGGCCGACCTCGGGGTCCGGCACCAGCCGGTCGACCTGCGCGCTGATGCGCCCGACGTCGCGGCCGTCGCGGCGCGCGAGCCAGAACTGCGTCTCGGCGTGCTGGAAGTACGGGTTCTTGGCGGGCGACAGCGCTTCGCTGCGTTCCAGCAGCAAGGGAGCGACGAAGGCCGGGTCGGTGGCGTAGAGGCGCGAGGGCAGGCGGATGAAGCGATCGAGTTCGGCCGGCGTCGTGACCGGAAGGATGTCGATCTTGCTGGTCGTCATGCTGCCGGTCGTGCCTGTTCGCGTGCGAGGAAGCCGAGCCACACCGTGCGGGCGCCGTGCCAGGCACAGGTCAGCCCCTGCCACGCAGTGATGAGATAGAGCCCGGCCGGGCCGGCCCCCAGCAGCACGCTGAAGGCCATGATGGTCATGGTGATGTTGCGCCGGGCGATGAAGCCCCGCACGACGCCGTCGAGCCGGCTCGCGGCGTGCAGCGCGAAGCCGAGGCGGCGCTTGGCGATGCTGAGAACGATGCGGTCGGCCACGTAGAACACGATCAACCAGACGGCGGCCTGGTAGAGCGCGTCATCGGGCGTGCGCGCGCCGAGCCCCCAGGCGAAGGCGAAGTACCAGAACGGCGGATGCACCACATCGGTCCCGTGATCCAGCACGTTGCCGAAGGGCGAGTCGGTCAGGGTGAGCCGCGCGAGCTTGCCGTCGACGCTGTCGAGCACGCTCATGCCGTAGGCACACAGGAAGCCGAGCAGGAAGTCGCCGCGCGCGAACAGCGGCACGGCGGCGATCGTCAGCGCGATCGACAGCAGCGTCACAGTGTTCGGGTGGATGCCCAGCCGCACACACAGGCGTACCAGCGGCCAGACCAGTGGCGGGTAGACGTAGCGCGTCAGCAGGTCGGTCGAGCCCTTGTAGTTGTCCCAGAACATCTGGCGTTCCAGGCGACGTCGCGTGGCGGCGCTGTCGACGGCATAGATCCAGTACGGCAACGACCGCCGCAGCTTCTGGATGTAGGCCGGGAATTCCCGCTCGTCGAGCGGCGCCAGGCGCCCGGCCGCGACCAGCGCGTCGGCCACCGCGCGCAGGTCCTCCGCGTCAGCCGGGATCGCGTCGGCGAGTTCGGGTGGCAGTCGCAGCGCCACCGCCCGCTGGGCGCCCTCACCGCGCGCTGCCATGCAGGCTCCCGTGCCGCGCAGCAGGCATTCGATGAGCCGTGGATCGATCACGTTGGCGCCGTCGAGCACGACCAGCGCGCCCTGCCCCAGCGCGCGGCGCAGGCGGCTGCCGAGCGGCGCGGCGTCGGCATCGACATGCGCGCCCGGCCAGGTCTGCGGCGTCACCATGGCACCGGACA
>DATMJX010000004.1:0-2402 GCA_035553715.1 Methylibium sp. | reverse complement strand
GGCGCGAAACGGCCGCTCGCCGGCGTGCAGCCCGGCGCGCTGGGCCAGCAGCTCGAAGTGGTGCGGCTCGCGGAAGAACGCGGTGAGGTTGGTGGTCAGCGCGTTGACGAACGCCACGCGCTCGGCGCCCGGGTCGGTCTGCACGATCCGCAGGTACTCGCCGAACTCGCTCAGGCCCAGCGCACGAAGGCGCTTGACCAGCCGGTTGTAGACCATGAAGCGCTTGTGCTCCGACAGCTTGATGCCCGCGTACTGGGCGATCAGCCTGCGCGCGAGCGCGAAGTCGGCGTCCGGCAGCGACTGGGCGGGCTCGGCTTCGTGCATCGCTTCGCCCTAGAACGGCTGGCGCTGCCGCGGCACACCGGCGATGGCGCGGGGCGTGCGCGCGGCGGCGGCCGGAGGCAGCGCGGCCGCCGAGGGCCGCACCCGGATCGGCGCGACCGCGCTCGCGTGCTCCACGCGCTGCTGCGGCGCGGCCTGCAGCTGCTCGCCCAGGCGGAAGCGCGAGACCGCCTGCAGCAGCATGGCCGCCTGCTCCTTCATCGACTCGGTCGCGGCGCTGGCCTGCTCCACCAGCGAGGCGTTCTGCTGCACCACCTGCTCCATCTGCGCCACCGCCGTGTTGACCTGCCCGATGCCCGCGCTCTGCTCGCGGCTGGCCGCCGCGATCTCGGCGATCAGGTCGCTGACCTTGCGCACCGCCTGCACGATCTCCTCCATCGTCTTGCCCGCCGCATCCACCTGGCGCGTGCCCGCCTCCACGCGCGCCACCGACTCGCCGATCAGCGCCTTGATCTCCTTGGCGGCCGCGGCGCTGCGCTGCGCGAGGTTGCGCACCTCCGAGGCCACCACCGCGAAGCCGCGCCCCTGCTCGCCCGCGCGAGCGGCTTCCACCGCCGCGTTCAGCGCCAGGATGTTGGTCTGGAAGGCGATGCCGTCGATCACCCCGATGATGTCGCCGATGCGCCGCGAGGACGCCGAGATGCCGTCCATCGTGGAGACCACCTGGCCCACCGCCTGGCCGCCGCGGCGCGCCACCTCCGAGGCCTGCACCGCCAGCTGGCTGGCCTCGCGCGCATGGTCGGCGTTCTGCGCCACCGTGGCGGTCAGCTGCTCCATCGAGCCGGCCGTCTCCTCCAGCGTGCTGGCCTGCTCCTCCGTGCGCTGCGACAGGTCCAGGTTGCCCTGCGCGATCTGCGTGCTCGTGTCGGCCACCGTGCGCGCCGCCTGCGCCACCTGCGTCACGATCGCGGCCAGGCTCGAGCGCATGTCGGCCAGCGCGCGCAGCATGCGGGCCGCCTCGTCGGTGCCCTCGGCGCGCGCGCCTTCGACCGCCAGATTGCCGTCGGCGATGCGGCGGGCGGCGAGCGTGGCGCCCTCGATCGGATCGCAGATCGAACGCGCGGTGACCGTCATGGCCAGGGCGAGCAGGCCGACGGCGGCGAGCCCGAGCAGCGCCGACAGCGTGGACTGCAGCGCGACGCCGCGCTCGGCCTTCATGCGCGCCGCCGCGAGCGCGGTTTCCACCTGCGCCACCAGCGCGTCCAGGCTCTTGGCCGCGAGCGCCAGGTGGGCCGACGCCTGCTCGGCGTAGGCACTTGCCGCGATGCCGTCGATCTTGGCGGCCACCAGCTGGTCCGCCAGTGGAGCGATCGCCTTGCCGTACTCGGCGAGCGCCGCCACCCCCGCGGCGGCCTGTTCGCGCATCGCCTCGTTCGACTTTCCGAGGGCGAGGAAGCCTTCCGCGAGGAGCTTGAGCTCGCCCTGCCACAGCTCGCGGTAGCGCTCGATTTCCAGCGTGTTGGGCGTGACCATCATGCTCATCTCGTACTGCTTCGCGCGCGCGAGCGCCGCGCGCAGCGCGCCGATGCGGCTCGTGGTGGCCTGCTGGTCGTCCAGGATCTGCTGGAGCACGCCGAGCGACTGGCGCTGCCCGAACTGGCTCCAGGCGCCCAGGCCCAGCAGGAGGAGGGTGACCAGCGCCACGCAGGCGTACAGGCGCTGGCGGATCGAGAAGCGGTGCAGGAGGCGGTGGATCATGGTTCAGAACTCCTCCCACTGGCCGGCGCCGACAGCGCGCGGCGCGCGCGTGCCGGCCGCCGGGGGCAGCGCGGCCGCCGCGGGCCGCACCCGGATCGGCGCGACCGCGCCGGCGTGCTCCACGCGCTGCTGCGGCGCGGCCTGCAGCTCCTCGCCCAGGCGGAAGCGCGAGACCGCCTGCAGCAGCATGGCCGCCTGCTCCTTCATCGACTCGGTGGCGGCGCTGGCCTGTTCGACCAGCGAGGCGTTCTGCTGCACCACCTGCTCCATCTGCGCCACCGCCGTGTTGACCTGCCCGATGCCCGCGCTCTGCTCGCGGCTGGCCGCCGCGATCTCGGCGATCAGGTCGCTGACCTTGCGCA
>DATMJX010000003.1:0-12136 GCA_035553715.1 Methylibium sp. | reverse complement strand
AGCGCACGCTGGCGTCGCTGTGCGAGCTCGACGCGCGCGGCCTGTCCTGGGAGCTGGTCGTCGTCGACAACGGCAGCACCGATGCGACGCCGGAGCTGCTGGAGGCCTATCGCCAGCGGCTCCCGCTGGTGACCCTGCGGCAACCGGAGCCGGGCAAGAACCGCTCGCTGAATGCCGCCCTCGGCCACCTGCGCGGCGCGACGACGCTGCTGACCGACGACGACGTGCTGCTGCCGCGCGATTGGCTGCAAGCCTGGCAGCGCGCTGTCGACCGCTGGCCCGGCGATGCCGTGTTCGGCGGCCGCATCCTGCCGAAGCTGCCCGCTGGAACGCCGGCGTGGATCGCGGCGGAGACCTTCCCGTTCCGGGCCCAGTGTTTTGCCGCCTTCGACCCGCGGCAGGACGAGGGGCCGTACGAGGCCACCGCCTTCGGGCCGAACTTCGCCGTGCGCACGCGCCTGTTCGACACGCATCGGTTCGCGGACGCCCTGGGGCCGGTGGGGACGACCTATGCGATGGGAGGAGAAACCGAATTCCTCATGCGCCTGCGCCGTGCGGGGCACCGCGTGATCTACGCGCCGTCGGTGGTGGTCGAGCATGTCATCGAGCCCGATCGGGTGGCGCTCAGGGCCCTGTTCGCGCGCGCCCGCAACGCGGGCCGTGGCTATGAGGTGCGGCGTCTCCTCTCGCGGCCGTCGACGCGCGCCCAGTTGCAGCGGCGGCTGTACACGAGCGCGTGGCCGAAGATCGTCTACTTTGCCCTGCTCTACATGGCGGCCGCCCCGCTGCCTGAGGGACTCCGGTTCCGGCAGGGCTACCGGCTCCAGCGGGCCTGGGGGCGCAGGCAGCAGCTGCACGATCTCCTGCGCTCCGACCTGCCCCCGATCGCCACCCGATGAGCGCACGATGCCCCGAGGGCCCCGGCCTGTCTTCCGGAGTCCTGCCGCACAAGTCGACACCATTTCCTGCCGAGCGGGGGCCGTTCCGGACCCGGCGTCCCCGCGCGGTCTGGCGATACTGGCGCGTGGCTTGCCGACCATGGCCGGGGAAGCGGGAGAGGATCCTCACCCCGCACGCCGCGCCGGGCGTGTAGCCGTTCATTCGCCAGACCTCCTTGCATGCTGCTCAGTGTCCTGATCCCGACCTACAACGCGGGGCGATACGTCGCCGATTGCCTGGCCTCCGTGCTGGACCAGACCGACTGGTCGACGATGGAGGTGCTCGTCTGCGACGACGGTTCGACCGATGACACGATCGCGGAAGTCGAACGCGTGCGGGCCCGGCATCCGGCCCTGCAGTTGTTCCGCCAGCCTGCCAATGCGGGGCCGGGGGCGACCCGCAATGCCCTGCTGCGCCAGGCCCGGGGCGAGTACGTCTTCTTCGTCGACGCGGACGACACGGTCTACCCCGGCGTGATCGAGCGCTTGCTCAAGCTGCTGTCGACCGACGCTCCGGATCTCGTGCTGGCCGACTACAGCATCCTGTCCGAACGCGACGGCCGCACGGTGACGACCAGCGACCACGTGACCACGTTCATCGGCCCCGCGCGGTGCCGGATCACCGACACGTCGACGATCGTCGCAGGGCTGATGCAGGCGCGGCGGCTGCACCCCTGGTCGAAGATCGCGCGCCGGTCGCTCTACCGCGACGGGGCGATGTTCCCCGAGCAGCACGTGTTCGAGGACGTCACGATGAGCATCCGGCTGGCCTTGGCGGCGCGCTCGGCCCTCTACACCGCCGAGCGGTACATTGCCTACCGCAAACACGCGAGCAGCGTGCTCGGTCGGATGGATCCGGGCAAGAAGCTGGGGCTGATGGCCAGCCTCGACTACCCCGACCTGAGGGCCCGCTGGCAGGACCTCGATGGCGCAGCCCGCTTCCACTGGGCCCACTTTGTCGCGCGCAACCTCATCGAGAGCATCGTGTACCAACGCAGGCATCGCCTCGACCGCACGTTTCTGGCGACCTGCGACGAGCGCTACCGGCGCTCCACGCCGCTGAGCCCGGCGGCGCTGGCGTGGGGCTACCTGCGGCGCGGCTGGCTGTGGCGGCTGCTGCGCTACGGTCTGCGCCTGGCGCAGCTCCGCCTGGCGCTGATGCAGCCCGGACGCGCCGCGGGGGCGGGGGCATGAGCGCGCCGGTCATCGCGCTGGTCGCACCGCGCCATTTCCTCGCGGCCAACGATGGCGGGCGCATCAAGACGGCCTCGCTGTGCTCGGCGCTGCAGCATTGCGGTGAGCTGCATGTCGTGGTCACCGACAACCGTCCTCACGAGGGGCACTGGTTTCACGGCGAACTGCTGCCGTTGCCCTTCGGTGGGCAGGCGCGCTTCTGGTCCTGCGTCCCAAGGGCGACATGGCTGGTGCCGCTCTGGTGCAAGGACCGACGCCTGCGCCGCTGGACGGCGGCCCGGCGGCTCGCATCGCTGCGGCCCGACATCGTGATCGCAGACGATGTCACCACGACGCGCACGGCCTTCGCGGGGACGCACCCCCGCGTCGTGTGCCACGCGCACAACGCCGAGTCGCATCTCTACCGCCAGACCGAGGGGTTCGATGCCGAAACGCAGCGGCGGCGTCTGCGCAGGGCGCACGAATACGAGGCGATCGAGCGTGCGTACTACCCCCGTGCCACCGAGGTCTGGGGGGTTCGCTCGAGCGACATCGAGTATTTCGAGTCCCTGGGCATCGCCAGGGGGCGGATCGTTCCCAACACGCTGCCGGAAGATCGCTTCTGTGCCCCGTCGGTCGGGCGGGCGGGAGAAGTCTTGTTCTTCGGTTCGCTGTGGTGGCCACCGAACGTGCAGGCGGTCGACTACCTGGCGCGTGCCGCGGTAACCCCCAGGGTCGTGGAGGCCGGGCTCCGGATCTCGATCGCCGGGCAGGGGCGCGCCGGCGACGGTGGCAGCGATCCGCCGGGGTTGCGGCGCCTGGGTTTCGTCGAGGACCTGCAGGCGCTGGCCCGGGACTGCGCCGTTGTCGCGATCCCGCTGACGTCGGGCGGAGGCACGAAGCTCAAGACGATCGAGGCGCTCGCCATGGGCAAGCCCGTCGTGACAACCGCCGAGGGGGCGGCGGGACTCGATCTCGTGGACGGACGGCATGTGCTGATCCGCGACATCGGGCCTGCGTTTGACGAAGCGATGATCGAAGTGGCGCTGCACCCGCAGCGCTACCTCGAGCTGGCGCGGGAGGGGCAGGCGTGGGTGCGCGAGCGGTTCTCGCAGGCGGCGGTGGACTGCATCGTGCGGCAGGCGTTCAGCGAGATGGGCCTGGCCGCACGCCCGACGGGCGACGCCGGATGAGCGGCCGGGCCGTGTCGATGCCCGGCGGGGCAGGGCGGGCCGCGGGCCCGCGCCGAGCGCGGGGCGGCCTGGCGACGCCGACGCTTGGCATGCTCGGCATGGGCTCATGCCGCGGGTGGCGCGCAGTGGGGGGATGCGAGGTCGGTCCATGATCATCTTCATCGTCGGGACGCCCCGCTCCGGAACGTCGGCGGTGCTGGAGCAGCTGGCGACGCAGCTGCACGCCTATGCCGGGCCGGAGACGCATGTGTTCCGCAAGGCGCCGAGCTGGTGGGACCTGCGTCGCCGGGCCCTGCGAGGCTTTCTCGGCCGGTGCCGGCAGATCTACTTCAAGACGCGCATCGGTCCGCGGGCCGGGGATCCGGCGATCGCCGACGCCTTCCGCAGGCTCGAGCGCGAGTACGGAGTCGTGATCGAGAAGACCCCCGATCACCTGCAGCAGATCGGGCGCATCCGCCGCGTGCTGCCGGACGCCGTCTTCGTGCACTGCGTCCGCGAGCCGGGGGCCCTGACCCGCTCCTTCTACGTCGCATCGCGGCAGAGCCCGCGCCTGTGGCCGCCGTCGAGCCTGGACGAGATCCAGCGCAAGGTCTGCAAGGACCTTGCCTTCCACCAGCGCTGGCTCGGGCAACCCGGCCATCTGTTCGTCCGCTTCGAGGCCCACGAGGCCGACATCCGCCAGCACCTGCCGCACCTGCCGCAGGGCCGCTGTCGAGAGCCGTTGCAACTGAGCCTGCCCGAGGAGGTCTGGCGCACGCGCGGGTTCACGGCGAGCGTCAACGACGCGACGGTGCCCACGCCCGAGGTGTGCCGGCAGGGCGAGTGCGGCGAGCAGATGCTGCGCGAGCATCAGGCCCTGCTCGCGCAGCTGCGCTCGCTCGGCCTGGGCTCGCTGCGCTGAGCGGTGTCGGCGTCGCAGGCCGCGCCCGCTCGGGCGGTCCGGGCGGACGCGGCGTGCCGAGCGTCTAGACTCGGGCGCCGCTGACCAACCGCCCGGCCCTGCCAGGCCCACTTCACTGTCTCGTGTCCGCCGACCCGAGCGTCCGACCCGATGCGCACTGTCCTCACCTTCGGCACCTTCGACGTCCTGCATGTCGGCCATGTCAGCATCCTCGAGCGTGCGCGTGCGCTGGGCGATCGCCTCGTCGTCGGGGTCTCGTCCGACGCGCTGAACCTGGCCAAGAAGGGGCGCCGCCCGGTCTACCCCGAGGCCGACCGCCTGCGGCTGATCGCCGCGCTGCGCTGCGTCGACGCGGTGTTCGTCGAGGAGTCGCTCGAGCTCAAGGGCGAGTACCTGCGCCGCCATGGCGCCGACGTGCTGGTGATGGGCGACGACTGGGCTGGCCGCTTCGACGAGTTCCGCTCGATCTGCGAGGTGGTCTACCTGCCGCGCACGCCCTCGATCTCGACCACCGAGATCATCGAGGTGATCCGCCGCGTCAGCTGAGCGCGGCGGCCCCCGGCGCGCGCCGTTCCAGCTCGGACACGATGCGCTCGGCCGCGCGGCCGTCGCGCGGGCCGATCAGGTGCTCGACAAGCGCTTCGCGCGCCGCGTCGCCGGCGAGTCGATCACGTTCGGCGAGAGCCGAGGCGAGCGTCGCGGGCAGATCATCAGGCCGGTCGACGCAGCGCGCCACCGCCTCGTAGCGCGGCGTGTTCGGGTCCATGCGGCGGTCGAAGCGCCAGCGCAGCAGGCCACGGTAGCTCCAGCGCAGCTTCAGGAAGCGGCACCAGACGACCGGGCGGCGCAGCGCGGCGAACTCGAACAGCGCGCTCGAGGCGTCGCTGACCAGCAGGTCCGCGCGCGCCATCAACGGCACCAGGTCGTAGGCGTCCGGGCCCAGCACCTCGATCGCCGGGTTGCGCGCCCACTGCGCGAGCCGCGCGCGCTGCCCGGCGTACTTGTCGATCGTCCAGGTGAAGAAGTGCGGCTTGACGATCCAGCGCGCGCCGGGCAGCACGCGCGACAGGTCGGCGGGCATGCGCTCGAGCGAGGACGGGTAGAAGGTCGGCGCGTACAGCAGCACCGGCGCCTCGCCGGCTTGCCGGGGAGACGCCGGCGAAGCGAACAGCGGGTCCAGCTTCGCGAAGCCGACCAGCGCCAGCCGCTCGCGCAGCGCCGGCGCGCGCGCCAGCAGCTCGTCGAGGACGCGCTGCGACTCGACGCAGCGCAGGTCGAAGCCATCGAGCCGCGGGTCGAACAGCACGTTCTTCACGCCGATGCCGTGATAGACCAGCGCGGTGCGCGTGCCGCTCGCGAGCGCCTGCGACGGATCGGTGAAGCTGCCGAACACCGCCCACTCGGGCGCGCTGCGCCGCAGTGCCGCGTAGGCATCGGCGCCATCGTCGGCGCGTACGAGCCGGTGTGCCGGCCCGAGCGACTCGAGCTCGGCGAGGGCCAGCGCACGCAGCGCCGGGTCGAGCCGCACGATCGTCGTCACCGCGTGGCCGCGCGCGAGCAGCGCCCGGATGACCGGCGTGAACTGGGGCAGGTAGTAGAGCTGCTCGGCGTAGAAGGCGACGTGCATCGGGGGTCCGCTCGAAGGCCGCCGATTCTGGCATTCGCGCGTGCCGAGGCGGGGTGCAGCGGCGACAATCGCGCCCACCGCCGCAACGGAGCCCCTGGGTTGACCCGCCATCGCATGCACAAACTCGCGCGCTCGCTGCGCAAGCCCTGGCGGCATCGGTGGCGCTCGATCGTCCATGGCTTCGAGCGCATCCTTGCGCCGGTGCTGACGCAGGGACAGTGGCTGCTGCGGCGCTGGCTGCCGCAACGCCCGAGCGGCCTGTCGCGCCCGCTGCGCATCACGCTGACCTCGCACCCGCCGCGCTACGGCACGCTGGCGCTGACGCTCAAGTCGCTGCTCAACCAGTCGGTGCGTGCCGACGAGGTGGTGCTATGGGTCTACGCGCCCCAGGCCGAGGCGCTGCCGCCAGAGGTGACGCGGCTGCAGCGCGAGGGACTGCGCATCGAGCGCTGCCCGCACGACTGGCGCGTCTACACCAAGTTCATCCCGGCGCTGATCAGCGATCCGCAGGCGATCTGGGTCACCGCCGACGATGACATCCGCTACCCGCGCGACTGGCTCGCGACGCTGCTGGCGGGCCACCGTGCCGCGCCCGGTGCGATCGTGTGCCGGCGGGCGCACCTGATGGAGTTCGATGCCGACGGCGGCCTGCGCCCCTACGGCTGCTGGCCCAAGCAGACCGAGCGCAGCGCGGCGAGCGAGCCGCTGTTCCTCACCGGCGTCGGCGGGGTGCTCTACCCACCGGGCACGCTGCACGAGCAGACGACCGACGCGGCGCGCTTCCTGGCGCTGAGCCCGAACGCCGACGACATCTGGCTGAACTGGATGGCACGTCTGCGCGGCACGCCGATCTGCCGTGTCGGCGACGACCACGAGCCGGTCGCCTGGTTCGGCAGCCGCCGGGTGTCGCTGTTCCGGCTCAATGCCCGCGGCACGAACAACGACGACTGCGTCGAGCGCATGGTCCAGGCCTACGGCAGCGACTGCCTGCGTGAGCGGCGCTGAGGCCCTGGCGCGCGAGGCCGCTGCTCAGCGCACGCCGGTCCGTCCCGACACCGCGGCGTAGACGGCGCGGTTGCCCTCGACCATCGCATCGACCGAGAACTCGTCGAGCACGAGCCGCCGGCCGGCCTCGCCGTAGCGGCGCCGCAGCTCGGTGTCCGCGAGCAGCCGGATCAGGTGCCCCGCCAGCGCCTCGGCGTCGCCGGGCTCGATCAGCTCGCCGTTGAGGCCGGGGCGCACGATCTCGGGGATGCCGCCGGCGCGGCCGGCGACGATCGGCACGCCGCAGGCGGCGGCCTGCAGCAGTGCGACACCCAGCCCCTCCATCTCGGCCGGGTGGGCCAGCACGTCGATGCCGGGGACGATGCGCGCGAGGTCGCGGCGAAAGCCCGGCAGCAGCACCCGATCGCCCCAGCCGGCCTGGCGCACCAGCGCGTCGATCGCTGCGTGCTCGGGGCCCTGGCCGAACAGCAGCACGCGGGCCTGCGGCTGGGCGGCGAACACCGCCGGCAGCGCGGCCAGCAGCGTGCGGTGACCCTTGCGCGGGATGAACTGCGCGGCCATCGCAATCAGGGGGGCGTCGGCGGGCAGGCCGAACTCGGCGCGCACCCAGGCGCGCTCGCCGGGCGCCGGGCGGTAGGCCTCGGTGTCGACGGCGCTGTGCACGCACACGACCTGCTGCGGCGTCAGCCCCTCGGCCAGCAGCACGCGGCGGATGCCCTCGGAGATCGCGATCACCTGTGCGTACAGCCGGTACTTGCGCGCGACCCACCAGCGCGGCTCGGGGTTGTCGACGCGCCGGCTCAGCACCGCCGGCACGCCCTCGAGGCGGGCGGCGAGTCCGCCCCACAGGTCGCTGCCGCGGCGGCTGTGCAGGTGCACGAGGTCGGGCCGTTCGGCGCGGATCAGCGCGCGCAGCCGGCCGAGCAGGCCGACGTCGAGGTCGCCCCCCATCGGCATCTCATGCACCGGCAGGCCGAGCGCGCGCACCGAACCGGCGATCGCGCTGCCGCTCGGGCAGGCCAGCAGCGGCTGCTCGCCACGCGCGGCCAGGCCACGCAGCAGGAACACGACCTGCAGCGCACCGCCGTACAGGTGCATGCCGGACTCGACGTGCAGCGTCTTCACCCGCCCCGCCCTCCGGCGGTGGAAGGCTCGCGCCCCGGCGGCGCCAACGGCTGGAGCTGCGCCATCGCGGCCTCGAACACGCGCTCGACCCCGAAGTCGCGCATGCAGTCGTAGCGACCGCCGCAGCTCGGGTGGCGCCGGCAGGGCGAGCAGTGCCGCGGGTCGTACAACACCACGCTGTGCGGCGCCCCCGGGTCACGGTAGGGGCAGGTCGAGCCGAACAGCGCGACGGTCGGGACGGCCAGCGCCGTGCCCATGTGGGTCAGCCCGGTGTCGACGCCGACCAGCAGCGCCGCCCCCTCGATCGCGGCGACGCTCTCATCGAGCCTCAGTGCCCCCGCGAGGTTCAGCAGCCCGGGCGTGCCGGCGGCAATGCGCGCAGCGGCCTCGCGGTCGTCGGGGCCGCCGAGCAGCACCGGCACCAGGCCGGCGTCGCGCAGTCGCCCGGCGAGTGCCTGCCAGCGCTCCTCGAACCAGTGCTTCTGCGGCCGCGTGGTGAAGGGGCACAGCACGGCATAGCGCGCCGCCGGCAGCCTGGCGCGGGCGCGCTCGCGCGGAGCGGCGCCGACGGCGAGATCCATGCGGAAGCTGCCCTCGGGCGCGCCGAGGTGATGCGCGAGGTGGCGGTACTCGGCGCCGATCGGGCGTGGCTCCGGCAGCGGCGGCGGCATGACGCGCTCGGTCGCAAGCCGGTGGCTTTGCTCGCGGCCGATCAGACTCACGCGCCGCGGCGCGCCGCTCAGCCAGCTCCACAATCCGCTCTTCAGCAGGCCCTGGGTGTCGAGCACGAGGTCGAAGCGCCGCTCGCGCAGCGAACGTCGGAAGGCGCGCACGCGGCGCCACAGCTCGGCGTAGCGGCGCGTGCGCCACAGCGCCAGCCATTCCCCGCGTGGCCAGACGATCACCTCGTCGAGGCGCGGGTTGTGCGTCAGCAGCGGCGCGGCCGCCGGCTCGACCAGCCAGGCGAGGTGGGCGTCGGGGTGCAGCGCCCTGAGCGCCGGGATCAGCCCCGAGGCCATCACCACGTCGCCGATCGCGCTGAGGCGAATGACGAGGATGCGCGTCACGCGTCCTCGAGGCGGTGCGGCGGGTAGCTGTCCCAGCTCTGGCAGCCCGGGCACTGCCAGAAGTGCTGCTGGGCCTCGAAGCCGCAGGCCGCGCAGCGGTAGCGGCGCTGCGGCCGTGCCGCCGCCGTCGCGACGCGCTGCAGGGCCTCGGCGTCGGCCGCCGTGGGGGGCTGGCCCCGGGTGTTCAACTCGCTCAGCAGCGCGGCCGCGGCCGACAGGCTGGCGTGCTGCTGGAGGTGGCCGCGCAGGAGCGCGAGGCGCTGGGCGACGTCCGGTTCGAGCTGCAGCAGCGCGCTCATCAGGTCGGTGCTCGGCGCGCGCGCGTAGGCCGCCTGCAGCTGGACACGCGCCGCGTCGGCATCGGCGCATTGCAGCGCGCTGGCGGCGTAGTCGCCGGCGACCAGCGCGAGGGCGCTCGGTTGCACCGCGAGCAGTTCGTCCCAGGCCGCCAGCGCGTCGCGGTGGCGGCCGGCCTGGGCGTGCCGCTGGCCGGCCAGCACCCGCGGGCGCGCCGACTGCGGCGCCGCATCCTTGGCGCGTGCCAGGGCCGCCTCGGCATCCGCGGGACGGCGGCGCGCGTCGGACTCAAGCGCGAGCTCGCAGCCATAGTGCGCGATGCGAGCCGCGAACGAGCCGGCGCCGGCGGCCTCGAGCTTGCGCGCGGTCTCGGTCGCGCCGGCCCAGTCGCGCGAGCGCTCCTGCAGCGTCAGCAGCTCGAGCCGCGCGTCGGTGTCGAACACCGTGCCCTCGAGGGCGCGGAAGGCGGCCTCGGCGCGGTCGAACAGGCCCGCCTTGAGGAAGTCCTGGGCGAGGGCGTACTGGGCGCGCTCGCGCTCGGTGGCCGACAGATCGCCGCGGCCGAGCAGGTGCTGGTGCACGCGCACCGCGCGCTCGTACTCGCCGCGACGGCGGAACAGGTTGCCGAGCGCGAAGTGCAGGTCGGCGGTCCCGGGGTCGTGTTGGGCAGCCTCGATGAAGGCGTCGATCGCCTTGTCCTGCTGCTCGTTGAGCAGCAGGTTCAGGCCCTTGTAGTAGGCCTTCGGCGAATCGCTCTGCTCGCGCCTCCACTGCCGCAGATCGAAGCGCGAGGCCAGCCAGCCGAAGGCGAACGCCACCATCAGCCCGAGCAGGGCCAGTGGCAGCGTGGTCAGCGAATCAGACTCCATCGCGGGGGGGATGTTCGGGCTCGGCCGGCGCGGGCTCGCGGCGCAACGCGTCGGCGTCGAGCAGGGTGGTGTCGGTGGCGCGTGCCGCCTGGCGCTGCTGCTGGACGAGGCGCCGCTGGCGCCACCAGCTGGGCAGCATCGCGGTGATGCCCAGCGCGCAGCCCAGCGCGAAGGCGGCAAGCACGATGAACACCATCGGGGCACGCCATTCGTGGCCGAAGAACCACTTGACCGCGGCATCGTGCTGGTTGTTCAGCGCGAAGGCGAACAACGCGAAGAACAGGGCGGCCCGCAGGAGCCAGGTCAGCGCACGCATCGCGGCGGATTCTATCGGCGTCCCGCGCGCCGCCGCGGCGCTCAGGGCTCGCCGACCGGTGACGTCGCGTCGCGCTGCGCCTCGAGTTCGACGCTGCGTGCGTCGACCGCCTCGCGCAGGGCCTTGCCCGGCTTGAAGTGCGGCACCAGCTTCTCGGGGATCAGGACCTGTTCGCCGGAGCGCGGGTTGCGGCCCATGCGCGGTGGCCGGCGGTTGATCGAGAAGCTGCCGAAGCCGCGGATCTCGATGCGGTGGCCGCGCGCGAGCGCGTCGGTCATCGCGTCGAGGATGGTCTTGACGGCGAACTCGGTGTCGCGGTGCGTCAGCTGGCTGAAGCGCTCGCCCAGCAGGGCCACGAGGTCGGATCGGGTCATGGGGCGGGACGGTTCGGCGGGTGGTTCGTCGGGGCGGCCTGCGCGCATGGCCTCGGCGAGGAGGACATGCGCGCAGGCCGAAAGCCCTCGCGGGCTTCCGGCTGCGCTTTTCTTCTTAGTTGTTGCCCTGGTCCAGCTTGGCCTTGAGCAGCGCGCCGAGGCTGGTGGTGCCGGCGTTCTCGCGCTCCGAGGTTTGCTGCAGGCGCTGCATCGCTTCCTGGTTGTCGGCCTGGTCCTTGGCCTTGATCGACAGCTGGATCGAGCGCGTCTTGCGGTCCACGTTAATGATCAGCGTGGTGACCTCGTCGCCTTCCTTCAGCACGTTGCGGGCGTCCTCGACGCGATCGCGAGAGATCTCGCTGGCGCGCAGGTAGCCGGTGACGTCGTCGGTCAGCTGGATCTCGGCGCCGCGCGCGTCGACGGTCTTGACCTTGCCGGTGACGGTGGCGCCGCGATCATTGACCGAGGTGTAGGTCGCGAACGGGTCGCCGTCGAGCTGCTTGATGCCCAGCGAGATGCGCTCGCGCTCGACGTCGATCGCCAGCACGATGGCCTCGACTTCCTGGCCCTTCTTGTAGTTGCGCACGGCGGTCTCGCCGGCTTCGTGCCAGGACAGGTCCGACAGGTGCACCAGGCCGTCGATGCCGGCGGCCAGGCCGACGAACACGCCGAAGTCGGTGATCGACTTGACCGGCCCCTTGACGCGGTCGCCGCGCTGCACCGTGGTGGAGAACTCTTCCCACGGATTGGCCTTGCACTGCTTCATGCCCAGGCTGATGCGGCGCTTGTCCTCGTCGATCTCCAGGACCATGACTTCCACTTCGTCACCCAGGGACACGACCTTGGACGGGGCCACGTTCTTGTTGGTCCAGTCCATTTCGGAGACGTGCACCAGGCCTTCGATGCCAGGTTCAATCTCGACGAATGCACCGTAGTCGGCGATGTTGGTGATCTTGCCGAACAGACGGGTGTTGTTCGGGTAGCGGCGCGACACGCCATGCCACGGGTCGTCTCCCAGTTGCTTGATGCCCAGCGAGACGCGGTTCTTTTCTGCGTCGAACTTGAGAATCTTGGCTTGCAGTTCTTGACCGACTTGCACCACTTCGCTCGGGTGACGCACGCGACGCCATGCCATGTCGGTGATGTGCAGCAGGCCGTCGATGCCGCCGAGGTCCACGAACGCACCGTATTCGGTGATGTTCTTGACCACGCCGTTGACGATGGCGCCTTCCTTCAGCGTTTCCATCAGCT
>DATMJX010000002.1:0-8326 GCA_035553715.1 Methylibium sp. | reverse complement strand
GTGTAGACACTATGAACATCCTGATTCGCCACGGCCGCGTGGTCGACCCGGCCTCGGGTCGCGATGAGCGCGCCGATGTCGCGATCGCCGCGGGCCGCAAGATCGACCAGACCCGGAGCGACGACCAGCCCGCCTGCGTCGATCGTGCGGTCGGCCTCGAAGTCGGTGCCGACCGCGCCGATCGCGATGATGCGGCCTGCGGCGATCGCGACATCGGCGCGCTCATCGCGACCCGAGGCCGGGTCGACCACGCGGCCGTGGCGAATCAGGATGTTCATAGTGTCTTCACTGCGCCGCGCGCAGCCCTCCCGGCCGAGCGCCGGCCCCGCATGAGCGATCCGGCGGCGCTCATGCGTCGTTCCCCGCGATGATCGACATCACCGCCATGCGCACCGCGATGCCGAAGGTCACCTGCGGCAGGATCACGCTCTGCTTGCCGTCGGCGACCGCCGAGTCGATCTCGACACCGCGGTTGATCGGGCCCGGGTGCATCACGATCGCGTCGGACTTGGCGAGCGCGAGCTTCTCCGGGGTCAGGCCGAAGCTCTTGAAGTACTCGCCGGCACTGGGCAGCAGCGCGCCACTCATGCGTTCGTTCTGCAGCCGCAGCATGATGATGACGTCGGCGTCGCGGATGCCTTCTTCGAGCGAGTGGCAGACGCGCACGCCCATGGCCTTCAGGTCCCCGGGCACCAGCGTGCGCGGGCCGACCGCGCGCACCTCGGCGGCGCCCAGCGTCGTCAGCGCGTGGATGTCCGAGCGCGCGACGCGCGAGTGCACGATGTCGCCGACGATCGCCACCGTCAGGTTCGCGAAGTCCTGCTTGTAGTGGCGGATCGTGTACATGTCGAGCAGGCCCTGCGTCGGGTGCGCGTGGCGCCCGTCGCCGGCGTTGACGACATGCACATGCGGCGCGACATGCTGCGCGATCAGATAGGGCGCGCCGCTCTCGGCATGGCGCACGACGAACATGTCGGCATGCATCGCCGACAGGTTGGCGATGGTGTCGAGCAGGCTCTCGCCCTTGGCGGTGGAGCTGCGCGCGATGTCGAGGTTGATGACGTCGGCGGAGAGGCGCTTGGCGGCGATCTCGAAGGTCGTGCGGGTGCGCGTGCTGTTCTCGAAGAACAGGTTGAACACGCTCTTGCCGCGCAGCAGCGGCACCTTCTTGACCTCGCGGTCGTTGACGCTGAGGAAGGTGCCCGCGGTGTCGAGGATCTGCGTCAGCACCGCCTTCGGCAGGCCCTCGATCGACAGCAGGTGGATCAGCTCGCCGTGGGCGTTGAGTTGCGGGTTGCGTTTGCTCAGCATCTCAGACGCCCTCGATGGCAAAGTCGAACCGGCCGGCGGCGTCGCGCGTCAGTGCCAGCTTCTGCGTCGCCGGCAGCACCACGCGCACCGCCGACACGGCCGGCTCGATCGGCAGCTCGCGCCCGCCGCGGTCGACCAGCACCACCAGCATCACGCTGGCCGGGCGACCGAAGTCGAACAGCTCGTTGAGCACCGCGCGCGTCGTGCGGCCGGTGTAGAGCACGTCGTCGACCAGCAGGATGTGGCGGCCGTCGATCGCGAAGGGCAGCGCCGTCGCGTCGGTCGTGCCGGCGAGGCCGCGCGAGCCGAAGTCGTCGCGGTGCAGCGCGCTCGAGATCACGCCGGGCTTGCCGGCCAGGCCCAGGTCGCGCTGCAGCCGCTCGGCCAGCCAGGCGCCGCCCGACCAGATGCCGACCAGCGCCGTGTCGGCCTTCAGCAGCGGTCGCACGCGCGCCAGCAGGTCGGCGTAGAGCGCTTCCGCATCGAGGTGCAAGGTGGTCATGCCTGCCCCTCGTCCCGCGGGTGCGCGGGCCGATTCCCCGCGGGGATGCGGGCCGGCTGGGGAGCGGCCCGGCGCTCGGCCCGCGAGAGAAGCGTTGAATGCATCAAGGATGCTCCCTGAAATACTGTTCGAGCAGGATCGCCGCCGCCGCCGCGTCGGCATCCTTCGCACCGGCCTCGAGCGCTGCGGTGGTCGACCAGCGCTCGTCCACCTCGTGCACCGGCAGGCCGAAGCGGCCGTGCAGCTGACGCGCGAAGCGCTGCGCGCGGCGCGTATTGTCGTGCGGCGCGCCATCGGGGTGGAACGGGATGCCGACGACCAGCGCCGCCGGCTGCCATTCGGCGATCAGGGCCCCGATGGGGGCGAAGCGCGCGTCGCCTTCCGCCGCGATGGTGCGCAGCGGCTGGGCGCCACGCGTCAGCGTGTTGCCGGCCGCCACGCCGGTGCGCTTCAGGCCGTAATCGAAAGCGAGCAGCGTCTGCGGTGCGGGGGCCGGGCTCGCGGCCTCAGGCATGCCGCCTCCGCGCCGCGCCGCTGCCGGCGTCACCACGGGGTCGGCGACAACCCGCACTCGGCGGACCGCCAGTCCCGCTGCGGGGATCCTCCGCCGGGTGCTTCATGCGTGCCCTGCCTCGCTGCTGAGCATGCGCGGGTCGATGCCGAGCAGCGCCAGCGCGCGCTCGTAGCGCTGCTCGACCGGCGTCTCGAAGATCACCTCGGGGCGCGCGTCGACGGTGATCCAGCCGTTGCGCGCGATCTCGTCCTCGAGCTGGCCGGCGCTCCAGCCAGCATAGCCCAGCGTCACCAGCACGCGCTTCGGACCGTTGCCGCTGGCGAGGGCCTCGAGCACGTCCTTGCTGGTCGTCATGGCCATCCCGCCGCGGATGCGCATCGACGAGTTGTAGGTCGCGCCGTCGGCGTCGACATCGGCCGCGTCGGCGTCGCTGGCCTCGTGCAGCACGAAGCCGCGCTCGGTCTGCACCGGCCCGCCGATGAAGACCGGCTGCTCGGCGAGTTCACTGCGGTCGAGCGACAGGTCGACCTTCTCGAACAGCCGGCCGAGCTTGATGTCGCTGGGCTTGTTGATCACCAGCCCGAGGGCGCCGCGCTCGCTGTGCTCGCACAGGTAGACCACCGACCCGGCAAAGTTGTCGTCCGCCATGCCGGGCATGGCGATCAAGAACTGGTTGGTCAGATCGGTGGCGGAAGCGGAGAGCATGCGCAAATTCTAGAACCCGGCACACTCGGGCGCATGTCGGATACCCCCCCGAAAACGCTCGACACGGCGCTGGTGTGGTGCCGTCGCGACCTGCGTGCCCACGACCATGCGGCGCTCTACCACGCGCTGCGGGCCGCGCGGCGGGTCTGGGTGGCCTTCGTGTTCGACCGCGCGATCCTCGACGCGCTGCCGCGCGCCGACCGGCGCGTCGATTTCATCCGTGCCAGCCTGGTCGACCTGGACGGCCAGCTGCGCGCGCTCGGCCAGCGCCACGGCGCCGCCGGGGTCGGCCTGCTGCTGCGCCACGGCGATGCGCGCGAGGAGATCCCGCGCCTGGCGACGGCACTGCGCGTGCAGGCGGTGTTCGCGAACACCGATTACGAGCCGTCGGCCGTGGCGCGTGACGCCCGCGTGCGCGGCGCGCTGGCCGACGCCGGCATCGCCTTCCATCCCTCGAAGGACCAGGTGGTCTTCGACACCGACGAGTTGCTGACCGGCAGCGGCCGCCCCTATGCGGTGTTCACCCCCTACAAGAACGCCTGGCTGCGCAAGCTCGAGCCTTTCTACCTGCACGCCTACCCGGTCGAGCGCCACGCCGGCGCGCTCGCGCCGCTGCCCCCGGGCGAGGCCGGTGGCGTGCCAGCGCTCGCCGCGCTGGGCTTCGAGCCGACCAACATCGGCACGCTGATCGCCGCCGGCACCAGCGGCGGGCGCACGCTGCTGGCCGACTTCCTCGACGGCCGCATCGACCACTACGACCAGACGCGCGACTTTCCCGCCGTCCGGGGCCCGAGCTACCTGTCGGTGCACCTGCGCTTCGGCACGCTGTCGATCCGCGAGCTCGCCGGCCTGGCCTGGGCGCGCCGGCACACCGGATCGCCACGTGGCGCCGAGGTGTGGTTGTCCGAGCTGATCTGGCGCGACTTCTATCACCAGGTGCTGCACCACCACCCGCAGGTGGTCGACCATGCCTTCAAGCCCGAGTACGACCGCATCCAGTGGGAGCATGGCAAGCACGCCGAGGCACTGTACGCCGCCTGGTGCGAGGGCCGCACCGGCTATCCGCTGGTCGACGCGGCGATGCGCCAGATCAATCAGACCGGCTACATGCACAACCGGCTGCGCATGGTGGTCGCGAGCTTCCTGACCAAGGACCTCGGCATCGACTGGCGCTGGGGCGAGCGCTATTTCGCGACCCACCTGAACGACTTCGACCTGGCCGCCAACAACGGCGGCTGGCAATGGGCCAGCAGCTCCGGCTGCGACGCCCAGCCCTACTTCCGCATCTTCAACCCGGTCAGCCAGAGCGAGAAGTTCGACCCCCAGGGGCGCTTCATCCGTCGCTACCTGCCCGAGCTGGCCGCCCTGCCCGACGCCGCGCTGCACGCGCCCTGGGCCGCCAGTCCGGTGGACCTGGCCGCCGCCGGCCTGGTGATCGGGCGCGACTACCCGGCGCCGATCGTGCGCCACGAGCTGGCCCGCGCGACGACGCTGGAGCGCTACGCGGTGGTCAAGACAGGCCGCAGTCCCTGACCCCTCCTCCAGCGGGGTGCGCAGCGCACTTCGCGCCCGCTAGCATCGTCCGCCAGGGAGGCTCGACGATGAACAAGAAGCTGCTGCAGGCGCTGGCCGTGCTGTGCCTGCTCGTGTCGATCGCTGCCGTCGGGTACGCGATCAGCCGCACGCTCGCGGCCGGAAAGCTCCAGGGGCCGAGCAGCCTCGTCGTCGCCGGCAACGAGGTATGGATCGGCGTCGACGCCGAGCTGTGGCGCGCCGATACCGACGGCCGTCTGCTCGGCCGCGAACCGTTCGACGCGATCGGCCTGCCCGGCCCGCCGGCCAACCTGTCGCGCCACCCCGGCGGCCGGATCGTCGCCCAGGTGCGCGACGACCCGGCGCTGTACTTCATCGAGCCGGCCACACGCCAGGTCGTGCAGCGCCTCGTCCCGCAATGGCCCGAGGATCTGGCGCGCCACGGCGGCCGCGCGATCAACCTCGCCTTTCACGCCGACGGCCGCTTCGCGGTTGCGACCGGGGGCGGCCATGCGGTCGCGCTGTTCGATCCCGAGGGCCGCTTCCTCGCCCGCACCGGCGCGGACACCTACCAATTCACCAATGGGCTGTGGTGGGTCGACGACGCGCTGTGGACGACGGACACCAACCGCTTCGAGCTCAAGCGCCTGCACAGCGCGACGCTGGCGGTCGAGCAGACGGTAGCTCTGGGCGGCGGGGGTAACGGCGCCTATCTCGGCACCGCGCGCGCGCGTCCGGGCAGTGGCGCGCCGATGGCGGCGATGGTGCGCTTCCACAACGGCATGATCGCCGGCCGCGTCGTCGTGCTCGATGCCGGGGGCCGCGAGACCGCCTCGCTCGAGGCCCCGCGCATGGAGCCGATGGACCTGGACTGGCTGCACGGCGACGTGCTGGTCACCGACGCCGTCGCACTCACCGTGCGGCGCTGGTCGGCCACGGGCGCCGAACGGCCGGACTTCGGCGATGCCGAGCTGCGCAGCGGCCTGGCGGCCGTGGCCGACGAGCGCGCCGCTCTGCAGCGGTGCTATGTCGTCGGACTCGCCGTCGCGGCGGCCGTCTTCGCGCTCGGCATGGGGTTCGCCGTGCTCGCCGAGCGGCGGCCCCACTCGGGGCGCGGCGCGATGCAATCGGTCGATCTGAGCCAGCTGGGGACGGTGCCGATTGGTTGGAGGAAGCGACTGAAGCTGATGGCGCCACAGGCCGCGTGGGCCGGAGTGCTGCTGCTTGCCCTCATCGCGGAAAAGTTGCCCTGGGTCACGGCGCTTCCGAAGCCGGCGCGGCTCTGGCTCCTCGCCGGCATCGCCGTCCTGATGTTCGCCGCGCTGCCCTTCGTGTTCCGGGCTGCGCGCAAGCTGGCGCTGCGACCCGACGCAGAAGCCCTCGTCAACGAGCGCGCCCTGCAGATGCTCAAGCGCAGCAAGGTTCTCGCCTCGCTGCTGTCCCCTGGCGAGCACCCACTGGAAACCCTGCTGCTCGTGCGCAATCGCCAGCGCTGGCTGGTGCTCACCGATCGCCGCCTGCTCGTCTTCGAGAGCAATGTGTTCGACCAGACCCTCGTCGCCGACGCTCCCTGGTCGGACGTGGCCGCGGTCAGCACCGAGCGCGGAGCACTCGGTGAATCCGATCGCGCGGGCCGGGTGTGGCGCTGGCTGTCGGCCGGCTGGTTGGAGATCCGGCTGCGCGACGGCACGCTGATCTCCGGGGGCGTGCAGGCGCCCACGGTCGCGGCGCGCATCGTCGAGCGACTGCGCGCAGCCGGCGCCGCTTCGCAGGCTCAGGCGCCGATCGTCCCGCCGCCGAAGTCCGCTCCCGGGCCGCTCGCCGCCCGCGCCACGCTCGCCTCGGCGCTGCTGCCCGGCCTCGGTCAGTGGTGGCAGCGGCGGCGGTCCATGGCGCTGCTGTTCTTCCTCGTCTGGGCGGTGTTCATGCTGGTCGGCGAGATTCCGCTGCTGTGGGCCCTCGCCGGCCCGCGCCGCGCGGTCCACGGCCTGAGCGTGCTGCAGACCGCCCTCGTGCATCTCGCGATCGCGGGGGCAGCCGCCCACGACGCCTGGCGTCTCGGCCCGCGCCGCCGATGAGCCTTCGCGGAACCGCCGCTCGGCGGCGCCTCAGCCCCAGATCCTGAGCAGCAGCCACACGGCGGCCACGGCCATCGCCAGCGCGCAGGCGCGGGTGAAGGCACGCGCCGCGCCCGGTCGGGCAAGCCGGCGCGCCAAGGCATGCCCGCCCAGCGCATAGGCAAGCACCGCCACGGCCTCCAGCACGAGCACGATCCCGCTGGCCGCCACCAGCTGCGGCAGCGCCGGCTCCCCGGCGCGGACGAACTGCGGGACGAAGGCGGTGGCGATCATCAGTCCCTTCGGATTGCCCAGCGCCACCCAGAACTCGCGCCGCCAGGCCTCGCGGGCCCCGGCGGCCGGGGCCTCGCCGGCAGCGGCGACCCGCTGGCCGCCGTCGGCCCAGCCGCGCCAGGCCAGGGTCAGCAGGTAGAGCGCCGCAGCGGTCTGCACCCCCAAGGCCAGCGCCGGCAGGTGGGCCAGCAGTGCGGCCAGCCCGAGCGCGCAGGCCCCCAGCAGCAGCGCGAAGGCCACCAGCCGCCCCCCGCCGGCGCGGCAGGCCGCCGGCGCCCCGCGCGCGGCGGCGACCTGGATGCCCAGCAGGTTGTTCGGGCCGGGCACCAGGGCCAGCGCCAGCCCGGCTGGCAGCAGCGCCAGCCAATGCGATGTGCTCATGCCCGAGCCAATGCAAGATCGACGCCAGCGCCGGCGTCGACCGCGCCCTGAGGCGCTCGCCTCAGCGCATCGTGCCGCCGCCGAGCGCGCGCACCGCGCCGGCGCCGATCGCCGCGCCGAAGCGCTTGGCAAGCCGCTCGGCGACGTTCTCCTTGGGCGTGTAGTCGATCACTTCCTCGGCGCCGACCACCTCGCGGGCGACGTAATCGAGGCTGCCCAGCCGGTCGGCCAGGCCTTGCGCGATCGCGCCCTCGCCGCTCCAGAACAGGCCCGAGAAGGTGTCCGGCGACTCCTTCAGCCGCTTGCCACGGCCTTGCTTGACGACCGCGATGAACTGGCGGTGCACCTGGTCGATCAGCTGCTGCGCATAGGCCTTGTGCGCCTCGCTCTGCGGCGAGAAGGGGTCGAGCAGTCCCTTGTTCTCGCCGGCGGTCAGCAGGCGGCGCTCGACGCCGAGCTTCTCCATCGTGCCGACGAAGCCGAAGCCGTCCATCAGCACGCCGATCGAGCCGACGATCGAGGCCTTGTCCACATAGATGTCGTCGGCCCCCGCGGCGATGTAGTAGGCCGCCGAGGCGCACAGCTCCTCGCACACCGCGTAGACCTTCTTCTTGTGCTGGGCCTTCAGGCGCACGATCTCGTCGTAGATCAGCCCGGCCTGCACCGGGCTGCCGCCCGGCGAGTTGATGCGCAGCACCACCGCCTGCGCGCCGACGTCCTCGAAGGCGCTGCGCAGCGCGGCGTTCAGGCCCTCGGCGCTGGCCTCGCTGTCGGCGGCGATCTCGCCGCTCACGTCGATCAGCGCGGTGTGCGCGCTGGTCGGCGCGCTCGCACCATGCTGCTGCACGATCAGCGTCCAGAGCAGCACGCCGATCAGCAGCAGCCAGACGAGCCGCAGGAACAACCGCCAGCGGCGGTCGCTGCGCCGGTCGGCGAGCCACTGGCGCGCGAAGTCCTCGATCAGGACGGCATCGATCGAAGTCGGCGCGCGGGCAGGCGCGGGGGCCGAACCGAGTGTCGGCTCGACGG
>DATMJX010000001.1:0-7346 GCA_035553715.1 Methylibium sp. | reverse complement strand
AGGCTGAGGCTGAGGCTGAGGCTGAGGCTGAGGCGCCGCCGTCGATGGAGTTCCCTGCGCCCGAGGAGGGGCCGCAGGCCGCCCTGACGGACGTCGAGTCGGCTGCGCCGCTGGCCGAGCACGGCGGCGATGTCGTGGCCGTCGGGGCGCCGTCCGCGTGGGCCGAGGCCTTCTCCACCGAGGAGCCTTCCGCACCAGCCGAGCCGCGCGTCGGTGAGCTCGGCCAGGCCGAGTTCAAGCCCTTCGTGCCGCTCGCGCCCGAGGGGGCGCAACCGGCACCGGCCACTGCGCTCGACAGCGACGAGGACGTCGACGCGACCGACGTGGTCGACGTCGACCTTTTCCCCTTCTTCGAGGAAGAGGCCCAGGAGTTGTTGCCGGCCCTGACGGCCCAGCTGCGCGACTGGGTCGCGGCACCGCAGCAGCCGGCCCATGCGAGCGCGGCGATGCGCACGCTGCACACGCTCAAGGGCGGCGCGCGGCTGGCCGGCGCGATGCGCCTGGGCGAGCTCGCGCACCGGCTCGAGACCGCGATCGAGCACCTGCTGCAGCGGGAGGCGGCCGAGGTGGCCGACATCGAAGCGCTGCTGGGCCGTGCCGACGCGATTGCCGCGGGCTTCGAGCGCCTGCGCCAGCGTGACGTGCAGGCCTATGCCGCCGCGCAGGCGGCCGTCGAGCCGCTGCACGACACGGCCGACAGCCCGGTGGTCACGACCGCGTGGCCGCCGCTGGACGAACCCTCGGCCTTGCAGGATCTGCCCGCGCCGATGCCGGCGCCGGCATCGGCGCTGGACGAGCCGTCGCCGGTCGTCGAGCCGGATCTGGCGGGGGCCGCAACGGGAGTGGCCGAAGCGCTCGGAGCCGGCGAGGACGGGATCGACTGGTCGCGCTTCGTTCCGGCCGGCGCGGGCCACACCGCGGAGGCGCGCCTGGCCGGGCGTCAGCCGGCCGCCACGACCGCGGCGGTGCGGGTGCGCCCGCAACTGCTCGACCGCTTGGTCAACCAGGCCGGCGAGGTCAGCATCGCGCGGGCGCGGCTGGAGTCCGGGGTCGCGCAGATGCGCGGCTCGGTCGGCGACCTGACCGAGAACCTCGAGCGCCTGCGCCAGCAGCTGCGCGACATCGAGCTGCAGGCCGAGACGCAGATGAGCACGCGCATGGAGGCCGCCAAGGCCGCGGCGCAGTCCTTCGACCCGCTGGAGTTCGACCGTTTCACGCGCTTCCAGGAGCTCACGCGCATGATGGCCGAGTCGGTCAACGACGTCGCCACCGTGCAGCGCACGCTGCAGCGCACGCTCGAGGCGGCCGAGGACGAGCTGGCCGCACAGGCGCGGCTGACGCGCGAGCTGCAGGACGATCTGCTGCGCACCCGCATGGTCGAGTTCGAGGGCCTGTCGGAGCGGCTCTACCGCGTCGTGCGCCAGGCCGCGAAGGAAACCGGCAAGCAGGTGCGGCTGGACATCGTCGGCGGCAGCCTCGAAGTCGACCGCGGCGTGCTCGACCGCATGACCGGTGCCTTCGAGCACCTGCTGCGCAACTGCGTGACCCACGGCATCGAGGCGCCCGAGGCGCGCGCCGCGGCCGGCAAGGACGCGGCGGGCCACATCGTCGTCGCGCTGCGCCAGGAAGGCAACGAGGTCAGCGTCGAGTTCCGCGACGATGGCGCCGGCCTGGACCTGCCGCGCATCCGCGACAAGGGCGTCGCCATGGGGTTGATCGACGCCGCCACCCCGCACGCCGACGCCGAGCTGGCGAACCTGATCTTCATGCCAGGTTTCTCGACGGCGGCCAACGTCACCGAGCTGGCCGGTCGCGGGGTCGGCATGGACGTGGTGCGCTCCGACGTCAATGCGCTCGGCGGGCGCATCGAGACGGCCAGCGCGCCCGGGCAGGGCACGAGCTTCAAGCTCGTGCTGCCGCTCACGACCGCGGTCACCCAGGTCGTGATGCTGCGCTGCGGACAGGCGAGCGTCGCGGTGCCGGCGACGCTGATCGAGATCGTGCGTCGCGCGACGCCGGCTGAGATCGGCACGGGCTACCACCACGGCCTCTACCACTACGGCGAGCAGACGCTGCCCTTCTTCTGGCTGGGCGCTCTGCTGCAGCAGAGCGCGCGCGGCGAACCGAGCAGCGCGCGTACCCAGCCGGTGGTCGTGATCCGCTCGGCCGCGCAGCGCATCGCGCTGCACGTCGACGAAGTGCTCGGCAACCAGGAGGTGGTGGTCAAGAACCTCGGGCCGCAGTTGTCGCGGCTGCCGGGCCTGGCGGGCATGACGCTGCTGGCCTCGGGCGCGGTTGCGCTGATCTACAACCCGGTGGCGTTGGCGACCGTCTACGCCGAGGCCGCGCGCGCGGCGATGGCCGAGCCGGCCGCCGTTGCCCTGGCCCAGCCGCTCGAGCCGGCCGCGCCGGCGGTGCCGCTGGCCCCGCTGGTGCTGGTGGTCGACGATTCGCTGACGGTGCGGCGCGTGACGCAGCGGCTGCTGGCGCGCGAAGGCTACCGCGTCGTGCTCGCGAAGGACGGGCTCGACGCGCTCGAGAAGCTGGCCGACGAGCTGCCGGCGGTGGTGCTCAGCGATATTGAGATGCCGCGCATGGACGGCTTCGACCTGGTGCGCAACCTGCGTGGCGACGCGCGGCTGGCGGCGCTGCCGGTGATCATGATCACCTCGCGCATCGCGCAGAAGCACCGCGACTATGCCGCCGAGCTCGGCGTCAACCACTACCTCGGCAAGCCCTACAACGAGGACGAGCTCCTTGGGTTGATCGGGCGCTACTGCGCTCAGGCCGCGCCGGCGTAGTCCTGCTGGCGCCAGGCGTCGAACACCGCGACCGCGACCGCGTTCGACAGGTTCAGGCTGCGCTGGCCGGCACGCATCGGCAGGCGCACGCGCTGCGCCGCGGGGAAGCGCTCGCGCAGCGCCGCGGGCAGGCCGCGGGTCTCGCCGCCGAACACCAGCCAGTCGCCGGGTCGCCAGCGCAGCTCGGCCAGCGGGCGGCTGCCTTGGCTCGTGAACGCGAACAGGCGCGTCGCGTCCGGCTGCTCGGCGGCCAGCAGCGCGTCCCAGGAGGCGTGACGGCGCACCGCGGCATGCTCGTGGTAGTCCAGACCGGCGCGCCGGAGCAGCCGGTCTTCCATCGAGAAGCCGAGCGGCTCGACGAGGTGCAGCGTGCAGCCAGTGTTGGCCGCCAGGCGGATCACGTTGCCGGCGTTCGGCGGGATCTCGGGTTCGACGAGGACGATGTGGAACATGCGGGGTTTCAGTCCGGGGTGCGCGCGACGACCCAGGCCTGGACCTCGGCTGCGCCGGCGGCGAGCAGCGTGCGCGCCGATTCGGCCAGTGTCGCGCCGGTGGTCATCACGTCATCGACCAGCGCGATGCGCCGGCCGCGCAGGGCGTGCAGCGCCAGCGGCTCGGCCGCGAACGCGCCGCGCAGGTTGGCGAGCCGCTGCCCGCGCGGCAGGCCCAGCTGCGGCGCGGTGTCGGTGAGGCGCAGCAGCCAGTCATCCCGCAGGGGGCGCTCGATGCGGCGCGCGAGCGCGGCGGCGAGCCGCGCCGCCTGGTTGTAGCCGCGCTCGCGCAGCCGGCGGGCAGCCAGCGGCACCGGCACCAGCGCATCGACTGCCGACGCATCGACGCGCGCCGCCAGCAGGGCCGCGAGCGCCGGCGCGAGGTCGAGCGCGGCATCGAACTTCTGCGCCGCGAGCAGGCCGGCCCAGGGGTAGCCATAGTCGCCGACCGTGACTGCCGCCGACCAGGGCGGCGGCGAGCGCAGGCAGCCGCCGCACAGCGACGGGCCGGCCGGCAGGGGCAGCGCGCAGCGCCGGCAGCGCGGGCGCTCGGCGGCGAAGCGAGTCACGCAGTCCTCGCACAGGCGCCCCAGTGTGCCGCGCGTCGGGCTGCGGCAGACCGCGCAGTGGTTGGGCAACAGCCGCGCGAGCCGGCGCGGCGGGCGCAGCGCCTGTTCAGTCCAGCCTGCGGCTCGCCCGATCCCCATGGTCGGCTCAATATACTGCCGCCGCGATGCAAGCCGCTCCTCCCCTGTCGGGCGCGCAGCCGGCCGCCGTTGCGGCCCATCTGCGCCGTGCCGCGCGCGCCCCCGACCCGCCATGGCTGCACGGCGAGGTGGCGCGCCGCATGGCGCAGCGGCTCGCGATCATGCGCGCCGAACCGCGACAGATCATCGAATGGTGGGCCGCGCTCGGCCACGGCGAGGCGTTGCGCGAGCACTATCCGCAGGCGGTCGTCGAGGCCTGCGAGCCGAGCGCGGCGCTTGCCGAGCGCAGCGCGGCCCGCCCCGCATGGTGGGATCCCCGGCGCTGGCTTCGCCCCGTGCCGCGCGTGTGGTGCGAGCCGCAGCAGCCGCCGCCGGGCGAGGCGCAACTGGTGTGGTCCAACATGATGCTGCACTGGGAAGCCGACCCGGCGCCGCGGCTGCAGCGCTGGCACGCGGCGCTCGCGACCGGGGGCTTCGTGATGTTCTCGTGCTTCGGACCCGACACGTTGGCCGGCCTGCGCGCGCTGTACCGGCGGCTCGGGTGGGGAGCGCCGGCCCATGACTTCATCGACATGCACGACCTCGGCGATGCGATGGTGCGTGCCGGTTTCGCCGAGCCGGTGATGGACATGGAGCGTCTGACGCTGACCTGGGCCGATGCCGATGCGCTGCTCGCCGAGCTGCGCGGGCTCGGCGGCAATGCCGCAGCCTCGCGGTACGCCGGCCTGCGCACGCCGCGCTGGCGGGCCCGGCTGCGCGAGGAGCTGACCCGCGCGCTCGCCGGGCCCGATGGTCGATTGGCGCTCGGCTTCGAGATCGTCTACGGTCATGCGTTCAAGCCGACGCCGCGTGTCCCGGTGGCGGCCGAAACGCGCCTGTCGGCCGAGACGCTGCGCGAGCTCGCGCGCCGGCCGCCGCGTGGCTGAACGCGGCGTTCCGAAAGCGGAGGCGGGCTGAGCTACACTCGCGGCCGCGAGGGCCGACCCGCAGGCATTTCCCTGTCGATGAGGCTCGCGTGGTGTGCAGAAGCTGTGTTGTATGTCAGCGTCCACCCCCATCGAGAAGGCACCTGCCCCGCTGCAATTCGGCCGGGTCGGGAAGTGCAGCACGGTATCGGACCACGATGCCGTCCGGATCGACTGGGTGCTGAAGCGCAATTGCTCGATGTCGCCCAAACAGGTCTTGGCGGTTTACGCATCTCTGTGCGTGATCTCGCTGGCGGTGGCGGCATGCTTTTGGTTCCTCGGTGCGCGGCTGGTCATGCCGTTCGCCTGGGCCGAGCTGTTGCTCCTCGGCGGGATGTTGCTGCTGTACGCCCGCCATGCCGATGATGCAGAGCACCTGGCGCTGCAGACCGGGCGGCTGACGGTCGAGTGGCGCGGTGGCGGGCGCATCGAGCGCGCAGAGTTCCTGCCCGAATGGGTCCGGATCGAGCTGCGGAACGACGAGCGGTCGCTGATCGAGTTGTCGGATCGCGGTCGGGTGTTTGAGGTGGGGCGGTTCATCCGCCCGGAGTTGAGGCGGGCGCTGGCCGAGGAGTTGCGTGCAGCCGTGCGGCAGCATGCCGTCCGGTCCGCGCCGCGGGGCGTCTGAAACGGAGAAGTTGGGAAACGAGCCATGATGAAAACGATCGACGTGCTCCGCGGCCTGCGGCAGCGTAGCGCCCAAGCCGGCCTCGCGCTGGCCACCCTGCTGGCTCACCCGCTGTCCTGGGCGGCCGTCAACGACCTGCCGGGCGGCCCGGCGGTCAACCAGCTCGACCTGCATCCCGCGGTCACCCGCATCGCCGCCGAGCAGCACTGGCTGCACTGGTTCATGCTGGTCATCTGCACGGTGATCTTCATCGGCGTGTTCGGTGTCATGTTCTATTCGGTGTTCAAGCATCGCAAGAGCAAGGGCGCCAAGCCGGCCAACTTCCACGAGTCCACGACCGTCGAGATCATCTGGACCATCGTCCCCTTCTTCATCGTCATCGCGATGGCCCTGCCGGCCACCAAGGTGGTGGTCGCGATGAAGGACACGACCAACGCCGACCTGACCATCAAGGCCACCGGCTACCAGTGGAAGTGGGGCTACGACTACCTGAAGGGCGAGGGCGAGGGCATCGCCTTCCTGTCGACCCTGGACAACGCACAGCGCGTGTCGTCGAACTCCGGCAAGCCCGAGGCGGTCGACAACTACCTGCTGAAGGTCGACAACGCGCTGGTCGTGCCGGTGGACAAGAAGATCCGCATCATCACGACCGCCAACGACGTGATCCATGCCTGGATGGTGCCCTCGCTGGGCGTCAAGCAGGACGCGATCCCCGGTTTCGTGCGCGACACCTGGTTCCGCGCCGAGAAGACCGGCGACTACTACGGTCAGTGCGCCGAGCTGTGCGGCAAGGAGCACGCCTACATGCCGATCCACGTCAAGGTGCTGTCTCAGGAAGACTACGCCGCCTGGGTCGCCGAGCAGAAGAAGGCTCTGGCCGCCAAGGCCGAGGACCCGTCGAAGGTCTGGGCGCTGCCGGAGCTGGTCGCCAAGGGCGAGCAGGTCTACGCCGCGAACTGCGCCGCCTGCCACCAGGCCAACGGCAAGGGCATGGGTCCGATCAAGCCGGTCGACGGCTCGCCGGTCGTGCTCGACGCCGACAAGAGCAAGCAGATCGCCGTGTTGCTGAACGGGCAGAACAACGGTGCGATGCCGGCCTGGAAGCAGCTGTCGGATACCGACATCGCCGCTGTGATCACCTACACCAAGAACAGCTGGTCGAACGCGACCGGCCAGATCGTGCAGCCGGCCGACATCGTCGCCGCGCGTCAGTAATCGCCTGCCTTCGAGAGGATAGCCATGAGCGCAGTACTTGATCACCACGGCCACGCAGGCGACCACGCGCACGACGACCACCACCCGCATGGTTGGCGGCGTTGGGTGTTTGCGACCAACCACAAGGACATCGGGACGCTGTACCTGATCTTCTCGCTGACCATGCTGATGATCGGCGGCATCCTGGCGCTGGGCATCCGTGCCGAGCTGTTCCAGCCGGGGCTGCAGGTCGTGAACCCCGAGCTGTTCAACCAGCTCACCACGATGCACGGCCTGATCATGGTGTTCGGCGCGATCATGCCGGCCTTCGTCGGCTTCGCGAACTGGATGGTGCCGCTGCAGATCGGCGCGGCCGACATGGCCTTCGCGCGCATGAACAACCTCAGCTTCTGGCTGCTGATCCCGGCGGCGCTGATGCTGGTCGGGTCGTTCTTCATGCCCGGCGGCGCGCCGTCCGCCGGCTGGACGCTCTACGCGCCGCTGACGCTGCAGATGGGCCCGTCGATGGACGCCGGCATCTTCGCGATGCACATCCTCGG